>JAIWHJ010000070.1:0-7445 GCA_048629695.1 Promethearchaeota archaeon | reverse complement strand
AACACACCTACGTGCTTGTTCAGCAATTGAAGCACGCCGACCGGCTGCTTCTCCCACCCCAGCAACGGAACATTCAGAACCGATTGCGTCTTGTAACCCGTGATTTTGTCCACCGCCTTGCTGAATCGCGGATCTGCGTAGGCGTCGGGAACGTTGATCGTGGCAGCGCCAGTGAGCTCGGTCATGCCGTAGACCTCGATCAGCGGTGCGTGGAAGCGGTCCTCGAGGGCCGCGGCGAGATCGGCTGGCATGGGCGCCGAAGCGGAAGACCCGGGCTGGGTGTTTCGCTGGACCGGGCCCGACGGCTCGGAGGTGCTGGCCGTCAATCAGTTGGACGGTTTCCTGGGGGCCTCTCCCGCAGTGGCGGGCAAGTCACTGTTGCTGCGTTCCAAGACGCATCTGTACCGCATAGAGCGCAAGTAGTCCCGGAGTTTGGAGCAGGGAAAATGAACGACCACGCCCAGAGGACGGATGGTATCCCATTACCCCTGAAAGAGGTTTCAATGTGGAATCCGCTAACGCGGATACTGCTATAACAGATCCCTCCACTACGGTCGGGATGACAAAGTCAATTCTGCAACACATAGGACTCTGTTCCGCCCCGGCGGATTTGCAACATCCCGAGGGAGCGCAGTCCGCCGCGGCGGAAGGGATCTGTTAAAACACGCATCCGCGCCAGCGGATTCAGTCTTTATTGTTTTCTTGTTGTTCAATGGGCCGCGTTTGCTGTGAACAGTTACAAAAAAAGGCATATCAATATGACATTTCCAGCCACCGGCTTGCGAATTAATTTCCTGTACCCGGTTTTAACGTTGTCCCTGTGTGTCCTGTTTTTAACATTCTCATGCCTTGTTGGTACGGCCAAATCCGCCGAATCTTTGGTTTCCTCGCTGACAAACAGCCTGGAAACCGATGCCGCTCAAAAACAAAATCTTTTATTTTTACCCTTAAAAATTAATTCTTTTTCAGATACGGTTCAACTTGCCGACCAGGCGGATACCTCATATATGGAAGTCCTTCATTTCAGAGGGCTCACCATGGTATCAAGAGAAGAAACAAACAAAAAGTTCGGCAGTCAGGCTTCCCGGCCTCCATCGTTCAAAGACCTTACATCGTTCGCGCCTGCCGGCAAAGCAGACTATATTGCAACAGGTAGTCTTACGAGATACGGCAGCAGGATAAGCGTGGACATCACACTTGTCGATCTTTTAAATGAAGAGGCGGCCACCTTTTATTTCGGTGAGGCTCAATCCGCGGAAGAACTGAATAGCGTACTGGGTAAAATTGTTGACAAGATCCTGGCATATACGGGGCGTTATTTCCTTATTACCGACATTAAAATTTCAGGTAATAAAAAAATTGATTCCGGAGCTATACTTCGCCAGGTAAAGAGCCGGATCAATGGCGGTTATGATCGTGACCAACTGAGAAAGGATCTGAAAAATATATTTAAAATGGGATATTTCGATGACGTGCAGATCATTGTCGAGGAATCCGAAAAAGGCAAACAAATCACTTTCAAGGTTCAGGAACGGGCAGTCATCGGAAAAATTGTCATTTCCGGCAATAAAGAAGTTGATGAGGAAGAGGTCAGGGATATCTTAACCGTATCTTCAGGGTCCATAATCAACAACAAACAGATTGGAACGTCCGAACAAAATATCTCTAACCTATACAGGGACAAAGGATTTTACAACACAACAGTCAAGGCGGAACTGGATTATCCCACGACTGAAAGCGTGGATATCCGATTTAATGTAGAAGAAGGCTCAAAAATTTACATAAAAGAAATTAACTTTGTCGGCAACTCGCATTTCAAGACAAAGGAATTAAAAAAAATCATCGAGACCTCAAAAAAAGGCTTGCTCTCCTGGATTACTGATTCAGGCATGTTAAAAGAGGACGCGCTTGATCGTGATGCCGCGCGTATTGCTATCTTTTACAGAAATAACGGCTTTGTCGACGCCAAGGTCGGCAAACCGGAAGTAACCCAGGAAAAGGAATGGCTCTATATCACGTTTAATATCTCTGAAGGAGAACGTTATCGTGTCGGGACGATAGATCTATCCGGTGACATCATTGGGGATAAAAACGATATCCTCGGCCTTGTCAAACTGAGACAGGAAAAGTATTTCAGCAGTGAAACGCTGCGAAATGATGTCCTTCGCCTTACCGATTATTACGCTGAAAGAGGCTATGCGTTTACCGAGGTTGATCCATCTATTAACAAAAACGAATCAAGTCACCGGGTGGATCTCTCCATCAGGATCCTGAAAAAGGAACTTGTACACGTAAACAGGATTCTGATCAAAGGCAACACCCGTACCAGGGACAAGGTCATTCGCAGAGAGGTGGCGCTCAAGGAAGGGGGAATCTTTGATGCAACTGCTCTGAGGAAAAGCCATCAAAAGATACAACGTCTTGATTTTTTTGAAGATATCAGTATCTCCCCGGAACCCGGCATTGATGAAGATCTCATGGACATCATTATTGAGGTCAAAGAAAAGCCAACAGGCTCCTTTTCCATCGGCGCAGGATACAGTTCAGTCGACAGTATGCTTTTCATGGCCGAGGTCAGACAGCACAACTTCCTCGGCAAGGGCCAGCAACTCGCCTTCCAGGTCAACCTGAGCGGCAATTCAAGCCGCTACAACATCGGCTTTACCGAGCCGCACCTTAATGACACTAAACTGCTGGCAGGCTTTGACCTCTATAACGTGGAACGGGATTACGACGACTACACAAAGGATTCCAACGGGTTAGCCGTCCGGTTCGCCTACCCGGTCTGGAAACGCTGGGTCCTGGGCCTCAAGTATGGATGGGACGACACGGATCTCACGGATGTCAACAAAGAATATGCATCACGGTATATCCTGGATTCCATGGATATCCACGTTACAAGTTATTTCAAAACAACCATCAGAGAGGATACCAGAAACAGGCGTTACGGTCCCAGCAAAGGGCATGTAAATTCGCTGGCAATCAAATACGCCGGCGGCATACTGGGAGGAGACAGCGCATTCACTAAATATGAAGGCTATTCAAGCTGGTTTTTTCCGACTACCGAGACCACGGTCTTTCACATTAAGGGGGGCGCCGGATACGTGACGGAAAATTCCGCCGGCAAACTGCCTGTTTATGAAAAATTCTATTTAGGCGGCCTGTCCAACCTCCGCGGATTTAAATCCCGCGAGGTCAGCCCGCGTGACAAGGATACCGGTGAAAAAATCGGCGGCGACATGATGTGGTACACGAATATTGAATGGATTTTCCCACTCTCACAGGAAATCGGCCTTAAAGGATTGCTCTTTTTTGACTGCGGAAGTGTTTATGGTGACTCCGGCGAGGATGACTCCGGCGACCTGAAAAAAAGTGTCGGTGTCGGATTCAGGTGGATTTCTCCCCTTGGCCCCCTGCGTCTGGAATGGGGTTACAATATAGATCCTGAAGAAGACGAAGACCAGAGCAACTGGGATTTCAGTATCGGCGGCGAATTTTAGTACCTTAGAAAATATTTTCGTGAAGGTACTTGTCCAGGACCTTTAAAAAATTCCAGTTTATCTGGGTTAGGCGGAACAGCACACTGGAAATGCACAGAATCCTAAAGGCCCTCGGTCGGAAAGACCGATTTTCCCTCAACATAACCGGACTCAGAGGCAGCGCTCCGGCCCTGCTGGTCTCAAGGGCGTCCGCGGTTTCGCAACGGCCGGTCCTGTTTATAGTTCCAACGGAACGTCAGGTCTCTATTCTTGAACAGGACATCGGCCTGTTTACCAGGACTTCTCTATTTGTTTTCAACGGTTATGAAATCCCGCCCTACACTCCGCTCTCCCCTGACAATTCCACTGTCTCCTCACGAATATCGACTCTCTATGAAACGCTTTCCGCGAAATCGTCATTCATACTCATTGCATCCGCCGAATCCCTGCTCCGCCGGATTCCTCCCAAAGGTCTTCTGACCGATCTTGCAGAAATTGTAATAAGTGGAGAAGAAACCGACCATGACGAATTGATCAATAACCTGATCAGCGCGGGTTATGAATCAATGGCCCTGGTTAGAAATGTCGGTGATTTCAGCGTCCGCGGCGGAATTATGGACATATTCCCCCCTGGTTTTGATTATCCTGTCAGACTTGATTTTTTCGGTGATACAATTGAATCAATCCGCCATTTTGACCCCATCACACAGAGATCGGTGGAACATATTGAAGAGGTGGTTCTTCTGCCTGTAAGCGATGTGCCTGTCCCGCTTGATGAAAAAAAAGTACGAAAACTGACGGATCGATTCAGGGCCTGCTCAGAAGACCTTAACTGGAATTTTTTAGAAAAAAACCGCATCCTGGAGCGTATTGAGACAGGCCGCCGCTTTCCAGGAATTGAATTTTTCCTGCCCCTTTTCCATGACTCCACAAGCACCGTATTCGATTATTTGCCTGAAAACACGCTTGTATGCACACTCGATCCAAATCAGATCAGCAGCATGGCCGAACTGACATGGGAGAGAATTAATGCCAATTACCGGCAAGCCGCATCTGTCAACACCCCTGCCCTGCCCCCTGAATCCCTGTTCCTTTCCAAAGAGGAATTCGGCAGGGAAATCGAACGATTCCCCCTTGTCCGATTCCACGATATTGGTTTTCAGAACAAAAATAAAAATAATGAAACCACATTTACCATAAGCTGCAAAAATCATAAGCTCATCAAACAGGACCTTGAACTTCAGAGAAAAAAACAAGGACTCCTTGCCCCTCTGGCTGAATCCATGTCAGGCTGGCTGAACCGGAGAGACCGGGTCTTTATCGCATGCCGGTCGCTTCGCCACGCAAAACATTTTGCAGAACTTCTCTCTCATCACGACCTGCCGGTCACTCTTCACAGCCCGCCTCTTACACCTGACATTCAGGACACAGATGGGGTTCTGCTGTTCGACCACCCTCTGTCCGAAGGATTCGACCTGCCCGAGGAACGGCTTCACATCCTGTCTCAAAGTGAGCTGTTCGGAGAACGGAGAATCAGGTCCGGAAAAAAGAAAAAAAGGGGGCACAGGGAAACAGCGGTCACTTTTGAAGAACTTAAAATAGGTGATATCGTTGTGCATGGCGAACACGGTCTGGGCTCTTACCAGGGTCTGGTCAATCTTGCAGTCAAGGGTGTGTCCAACGATTTTCTGTATATCCGATACAAGGGCGATGACAGGCTTTACGTGCCTGTTGACAGGATCAACATAGTCAATAAGTACAAGGGGCTTTCCGATAAAAAACCAAAACTGGATAAGCTGGGCGGCAAGGCATGGGCCGCCACAAAAAAGAAGGTCAAAAAGGCAGTCTGGAAAGTGGCCGGATACCTGCTTGATCTTTATGCAAAACGGCAAATGGTCACAGGCCGCTCCTTTTCCAGACCGGACGAGTTTTTCCGCGAACTTGAAAACTCGTTTCCCTTTGACGAGACACCGGACCAGATTAAAGCCATAAACGATGTGATTTCAGATCTTACATCGGATCAACCAATGGACAGGCTGATCTGCGGAGACGTAGGTTACGGCAAAACCGAAATCGCGATCAGGGCCGCATTCAAGGTACTTGTGGACAATTTCCAGGTTGCAGTGCTGGTTCCCACCACGGTTCTTGCCGAACAGCATGCAGAGACATTTAAGGAACGATTTATGGGCTTTCCGGTTTGCGTTGAAAGCCTTAACCGGTTTAAATCAACATCTGAACAAAAAAAAATCATCAAACAACTTGCCGCCGGCGACGTGGACATTATTATCGGCACACACCGCCTGCTATCCAAAGACATCGCATTTAAACGGATCGGTCTCCTGATAATCGACGAGGAGCATCGTTTCGGCGTAAGCCACAAAGAAAAATTAAAAAAACTCCGCACCCGTCTCGACGTTCTTACTCTCACGGCCACCCCCATTCCACGGACCCTCCAGATGTCGCTTCTTGCGGTCAGGGACCTGTCGGTTATAAACACCCCTCCGGAACACCGCCGTTCGATCAAGACCTTTGTAGCCATGTACGATGATCTGGTAATAAAGGAAGCAGTGACCCTGGAACTTCAGCGACAGGGGCAGGTCTTCCTGGTTCATAACAGGGTCAAGTCAATTGAGAATATGGCATTCAAGGTGAAAGAGATGGTCCCTGACGCCAGAGTGGCAACGGCCCACGGCCAAATGCGGGGAAGAGACCTGGAAAAGATAATGGTGCGTTTTGTCAACAGGGAAATAGACGTCCTGGTCTGCACCACAATCATTGAATCGGGTCTTGACATTCCTAATGCAAACACGATCATCATCACAAGGGCGGACCAATTGGGACTGGCCGAGATATATCAACTGCGGGGACGTGTAGGCAGAAGCAGTGAACAGGCATATGCGTATCTTCTTGTGCCGTCAATGGAAGGATTATCCAAGGATGCAGGGCAGCGGCTTCGGGCGCTTATGGACTACAATGAACTGGGAGGAGGCTTTAAGCTGGCCTTGAGCGACCTCCAGATCCGCGGCGGCGGAAACATTCTTGGAGAATCGCAAAGCGGAAACATTGCAGCCGTGGGTTATGATCTCTATCTCGATCTCTTGCAGCGGACCGTTGAAGACTTAAGGAAAAAGGCGGAACTTGGGGAAGATGTTGTCATGGAAGATGAAGAAAAAGAGAAAGAACCTGAAATCAACCTGAGGATCTCCGCATACATACCCGGTGAATACATAACAGACCCGGATCAGCGCTATATTGCCTACAAAAAAATCAACAATCAGAACTCAAAAGAAAATCTTGTTGATCTTAAGGATGAATTTAAGGACCGCTACGGGAAGTTACCAAAAGAGACTCTCAATCTTTTCGAAGTAATGGCCTTAAAACTTGACTTAAAAAAACTTGGAGTTGCCAAACTTGACCAGGGTCGTTCAAGCATGGTTTTTTCATTCCTGCCTGCCGAACGTGTGGAGGGCGCCGACATTGGCGCGGCTCAATACGGAACCTCGTCCGTCCGGCTACGTAAAATTCTTCAAATAGTGAGTGAGTCAAAAGGAAAAATAAAATTAACGCCTGACGACAAGCTTGTGGTTCACACTTCCGGAGATTCTCCCCGGTCACTCTTACAAACAGCTAAAAAAGTCTTGCACACAATCACCGGGAATGATAACTAATATCGTAATCGGTTCCCAGGCGGCGCAGGTGCACGCGATCAGGGCAACCGGTATAGGTTGACTATAACCGGTTGCCCTGATCACGCACACCTGCACCACCTGGAAACCGATTACATACGGTGCATCGTTTAACAATGTAGGGTGCGTTTTACGCACCATTTCAATAGGATAGGAGTTTTTATTTTTTAGTACCTTAGAAAATATTTTCTGCGTGTTTCTGGCAGAAAATATTTTCGTGAAGGTACTTATACCCCTCAGGGGGGTACTGAAAATAGTCCAGGACCTTTAAAGAATTCCA
>JAIWHJ010000069.1:0-7452 GCA_048629695.1 Promethearchaeota archaeon | reverse complement strand
ATATCAAAATAGCTTGCTATTCCATCAACTTTTGTGATCTGAGATCGAACAAATCCGACCTAAATCTATGCGCCTACTTGGGAAATTTATTTCGTCCCCGTTCCTTAGTGGTAATTTTCTTGTTTTTTGTGGCAGAAAAACTCTGAAGTTATATGTAACGCCTGCGGTGCCACATGTTTTAAGGCACTTATACTCAGGGGGTACTGAAAATAGTCCAGGACCTTTAAAAATTTCCAGTTTATCTGGGTTACGTTTTTTCATCAAACATTCAACTGAGAGATGTGTGAAATGTTTATCCAGTGTAAGTACCAACATTACTTGCAAAACTTGCGACTCACGAGTTATAATCAGAATAATTTTTCATTGACTTTTCTTTCAACTTTTCTTAATCTGCTTTTTTTGTTCAGGTGCTTTTAATCGAGCATAACAGGGAACCTGGTGAAAATCCGGGACGGGCCCGCCGCTGTGATCGGGGACGAACGTTGCACTAATGTCACTGGCTTTTTTTAGCTGGGAAGGCGCAACAAGTAGGAAAATCCGAGAGTCAGAAGACCTACCTGAGCCTATAGTTCGTCGACTGCGAGGATGGTGTCTCGTCACGAATGGGAATTTACATATAGCTCCTTAATACAGGTGGCGTGGACAGTACGTCGCTATTAAGGAGTTTCCGGATAATAAGGGATATCCCGGATCGAATATATCGATCCGGGATTTTTTTTTGCCTTGGCAACAGGAGGTTTGAGTTTGAGTCGTTGCATCATTTTTATACTGGCTATGGTTTCAGGAGTTTTGGTTATGGCGCCGGTAAAAGCAGAAAACAGCGATATAGCCGGGCAGGTCAAAAAGCCTGTGCGTGAGGCCGTCACCATCCGTCAGGATACCCAGAAGGAGGTAGAGGCGTGGGCAGGGGAGCGGCAAAAACTGTTGGCTGAACATGAACGGCTCCAATGGGAACAAAAGCAGCTCCAAAAGGAAAAAAATGAATGGCTGCATAAAACAGCAGCAGCCGAAAAGCGCATAACGTCCAAAGAAAAGGAGCTTGCTGATATGGTTCAGATTTCCTCTCAGATCCAGCCGTTTCTTCAGGAGGCGCTGACATGGCTTGAACAACACCGGAGTGATGACCTGCCGTTTCTGGTTGATGAACGGCGGCAGCGGCTCGCCGGATTGGCCGGCTTGATGGAAGATCCCGAGGTGGCGGTCAATGAACGATTCCGTAAGGTCATGGAAGCGTTGCTGGTGGAGGCGGAATACGGCCATACAATCGAGGTCTGCCAGGAGACCATTGCTGTTGACGGAGAGTCCATGCTGGTCAATATTTTTCGTCTGGGGCGGGTGAGTCTGTTTTATCAAAGTCCGGACGGCAAAACATGCGGTTATTTCGATGTGGCTGATGCCGGCTGGCGGCCCCTTGCTCCAGCGCATAATCGCGCGATTCAAACAGCCATCAACATTGGCGCCAAGCGGCAGCCGGCGGAACTGTTGAACCTGCCGATTGGAAAAATGGCAATCAGATGAAACAAACCTTGCTTTGGATAGAGTTAGTCTTGTTTTCACTGATTATTGCAATCGGCACGGCCCAGGCCGAAGATATGCGCGACGCCCGGATACGGGCGCAACAGGTAAAACAGGAAATGTTCAGAAAGGCGGCCGAGGAAAAACAGGCGGCCCAAGAGGAGGCCGAGCAAAACCTGGCACGGGTTGCAAATGACCGCGCAGCGCTGAAAAAGGCCGTGGCCTCTCTTCGGTCAGGGAATAAGCAACTCGATCAAGGCATAAAAATATTACAGAAAAAATCACACCAGCTTCTGGCAAGGGAAAAAGATTTGGCTGGACAGTTGGGTGAAATGGATAGCGTTCTCCGTGAAGTGGTTGGACTCATCAGGGTGAATACCAAGGATATTACCGGGCTTATTGAACAGAATCCGCAATCCGCCCTGCATGACCGTGAAGACGGATTTCTCCGGGCTATAGCCGGTCAAGGAAAATTCCCGGGAATGGATGATATCCGGCGGATGGTGGACATTCTTAAGGAAGAAATCCTGGAATCGGGCGAGGTCAGCCTGCAAAAAGGGCTCATTGTCAATCGTGCGGGCAAGGAAATCAAGGCCGACATTCTCATGCTGGGCAGCTTTACGGCCGCCTACCGGATAGACGGGGAAACGGGCTTTTTGAATTATTCACCATCAGGCCGGAAACTCTTCGCCCTGTCCCGGCTTCCCGACAGCCGTATACAAAAGCAGCTTTGCCTGTATATGGACGGCAAGGGTGCATCCGTGCCCATGGACATCTCCCGGGGCGGAGCCCTGCGCCGACTGACCCACGAATTAAGCCTTCTGGATCAGGTTCCCAAGGGCGGGCCCCTTATCTGGCCCATTTTGGCGATACTGGCCCTGGGCATTGCCATTATTATTGAACGAATTGTTTTTTTTCTGCGCAAAAGGCTTGACACCGATGATTTCATCCAAAAAATCAATAAGTTTGCCTCGTGCCGGCAATGGGATGAATGCCGGCGGATCTGCAGCCGTTATAAAACCAAACCGGTTGCCCGTGTGGTGGCTGCGGGTCTGGATTGTCGTCACATGGGCCGTGAAGAAATCGAAAACGGTTTGCAGGAGGCAATTTTAAGTGAAATGCCGGCCATGGAACGATTTCTGTCCACCCTGGGTATGTTGGCCGCCATTGCCCCTTTACTTGGACTGCTCGGCACGGTCACCGGGATGATTGACACCTTTCACGTTATGACCCTGTTCGGCACCGGCGACCCTCGCATGATGTCCGGCGGTATTTCCGAAGCTCTGGTAACAACCATGTTGGGATTATCCGTAGCCATTCCAATTATGCTGGCCCACACCCTGCTCAGCAGAACGGTGGACAACATGATCGGTCAAATGGAAGAAAAAGGGGTGGCTTTTGTCAATATCGTGCATAAGAGTCGCAGCGCCTTATGAACGATTACCCCATGATTGGTTACGATGGATTTAATGATGGAAAACTATTTTCGGCTGGCCGAGTACATGCGGAGCGGCGGTGTGGTCATGCTGCCTCTGGCCCTGGTCAGCGTGGCTATGTGGCTGTTGATCATCGACCGGGTCCTGTTTTTTCGACGGCTGCAATATAAACCAATGAGAGCGCAGATAGCCTTGGACCATATCAAGGCCGATCGGATGCCTGATCCTAAGCAATACCGGGGAGCCATTTCCCTGCTGGTGGCAACATTTCTCAGCCGGCGAAGCGCCGACCCTGAGCTGGATCGTTTTATTCTCGATGAAACCGTGCTGCAACTGAATCGCTCTCTGACCGCTTACCTTAATGTCATCGGAGCCCTGGCCGGCATTGCCCCTTTGCTTGGACTGCTGGGTACGGTCACCGGTATGATCGCCACCTTTGACATTCTCGCCGTTTTCGGGACGGGCAATGCCAAGGCTATGGCCGGGGGTATTTCCGAAGCGCTGATTACCACACAAACCGGACTGTTGGTAGCCATTCCCGGCTTGTATATGAAAGGTCTTCTGGATCGCCGCGCCCGCGTCCTCAGACAACGGATCGCCTCGGTCGGGTATTGTCTGTGGCGGCAATTGTAAAGGGGTTCAGAGGTTCAAAGGTTCAGAGGTTCAGGGGTTCAAAGGTTCAAGGATCCAGTGTTATCCTTGCTTGAAGGCTGCAAGTACTTGATGAAACCATGAATGGCCGAACGGGTGCATCCGGCATGATCATACACGTTCTGAAACTCAGCTTGATCCAACGCCAGGTAAAGCTCACTCTATTAGTTAGGTCTTCATACATTTAATTTCATTAGGTGATCCCAGACCCCCAGAACCTTTTATAGGGAGCTGTTCCATGTTGAATATAACCACGGTCAGAAGAAAAAACAGGGCGGTATTGGAGCTGAATATCGCACCGCTTATCGATATGGTGTTTATTCTGCTCATTTTTTTCCTGGTGACCACCAGTTTTGTCAAGGAAACCGGTATCAGTGTCAATCGTCCGGTGGCATCCACGGCAATCAGCAAGGCCAAGGCATCTATCTTGATCGGTGTGGATCAGGAAGACCGGGTCTTTATGGACCATAGAGAAATTGATGTGCGCGCCGTGCGGGCTAATGTAGAACGGGCCCTGGCTGAAACTCCGGAAGCGGCAGTGATTGTAGTGGCTGATAGAGCCAGCAGGACCGGCATTGCCATTAAGGTGATGGACGGCTGCCGTATGGCAGGCGCTAAAAACGTCTCCCTTGCCGCCAGCCTGCCGGATGGCCGATAATGGTTGCGCTAAGGGTCCGCTCAGAAATAAATTTACATTTTCAGGTGTCGAGGCGCCCGCATGGCAAGGCGCGAGGAGGGCGAATAGTTGGGCTATTTAACTGACGAGCAACGCAGCTATGCGGGATGGATCGGCGCATTAAAATGTGAAGTTATTTCTGAGCGGACCCTTATACCCCACGGCGCCTACCTGCAAGTCACCATGCGCCGCAGCCGCCGGACCTGGATTTGGTCTGCGGTCATTGCCCTGACTATGAATCTGGCTCTGTTTACCATGATGCCTCATTTGCTGCACAGGTCTTCCTCTGCGCCCGTTTATGAACAATTGCCGGACCAGATTTCCGTGATCCGCATCAAACGGCCCGATTCAGAGGTACGGCAAAAAACCGTTAAACCGCCTGAACCACCGGAAAAAAAGGTGCAACCCCAGGCCAAAGCGCCTGCTGTCCGGCCTATAAAAACCACCTTGAGGCTGCCCTTTGACCTCAATTCCCGGCTGCCTGTCGATCCGGCTGACCTGACTCTGCCGGACATGGAAACTGTTGCCGTCTCCATGCCGGATCTGCAATCCATTGTCGGGCTGGGACAACTGGACGCGCCGTTGATATCCCTGGCCAGGATACCGCCGGTCTATCCTTTGCGGGCCAAACGAGACGGCATTGAAGGCTGGGTAAAGGTCGAATTTGTGGTCAACGAGCAGGGTAATGTGGACAGTGTGACTATTGTCAAGGCCCAGCCTCCCGACATTTTCAACCAGAGCGTGATCCGTTGTGTTTCCAAATGGCGTTTTAAGCCCGGCACAGTGGAGGGTACTCCGGTCAAGTTCCAGGTGGAGACAACGGTTCGCTTCAAACTGGAGTAAAAGTAAACGTTCACGAGTGAGACTGATGTACTGTAAACGAGTTCCATTCATTATCAAGCAGGTATTTACAAGGGTAATCTGCGTCTGTCTTTGGCTCGCGCTCGGCGTTTTCATGTGCCCTGCCCCGGCAAAAACAGCACAAGGCCCGGAAAAGCTCTCCATGCGGGCCCAACTGGTGCTAAACAAAGCAGGCAGGCTCATGACAAAAAAAGAGTATGGCAGCGCCATTCTGACATTAACCGAGTTCCAGGCCCGCAGTGGTTCCATGACGGCTTCCAAGGGGGCCCAGCATCCCAAGATTTTTTTTGTTCTGGGCAATTGCTACCTTTTGCAAGAAAATTATAAGTCGGCGGCGACCGCTTATCAACGAGCCTTGGCGCGTGACCCGGCTTATACATCCGCATGGCTGAACCTGGCCAGGGCATCCTACGAGCAAAAGGAATATGGCCGGGCCGGGCAATGTTTTACCACGGCATATGAAACAGCAGAGGAAAAACAGGCGGAATATCTCTATTACAGCGCAACCGCTTTTCTGATGGCCAAGCAGCACACCCGGTCAATCGCGGTTTTTGAACGGTTGTTCAAGGCCCATCCCGCGGAAATAAAGCCGGAGTGGAAGGAATACCTGGTTCATGCCCTGCTGGCCGCCAAGCAGCCCAGGCGCGCTCTGCCCCTTATCGAGGAATTGGCACGGGATTACAGCAGCAACAAACAAATTCGCTGGCAGGAAATTTTGCTCTATCAATACCTTCAACTCGATATGCAGCCCAAGGCGCTGGCCTATGTCCTGGAGTTGACCAGGGAAAATCCCGCCTTTGCCAAATGGTGGAAGGCCCTGGTCCATGTCCGTTTAAATTCCGGCAATTACAAAGACGGACTTGTGGCCATGATCGTTTATGGGTGGCTGACACCGCTCACCGACGAAGAACGCAGATTACTGGCTGATTTACACCTGCAACTAGGGATTCCGGCCAAGGCAGCGCCACTGTATGAGACAGCGCTGCACCACAAACCGAACAAACGCCTCTTGAAAAATCTGGTGTTGGCCTACCGGCAGCTCGACCGGCCCGAGGAGGCCTTGAAAAAATTGGAAACATACAAAGAGAATGGAAACAATCCCGAACTGCTGTTACTCAAAGGCGATTTGTTGTATGGACTAAAAAAATTTAACGCTGCCGCCAATGCCTATCGGCAGGCAGCCGGCGGCAAAAACAAACAGGCAGGGAGGGCGTGGCTCATGGCCGGTTATGCCGCCTGGCAGGCTGCGGATCTGCAGGGCAGCCACCAGGCTTTCAAGCAAGCTTCACTCTTTTCCAAACAGAAAAAAGCAGCGCTTGAGGCCATGCAGTATATCCAAAAGGAACAAAAACGTAATCATTCACAGGCACCCCATCTGCACGCGATCAGTCCGACTCACATAGGTTTACTATAGTTCGCCGGCCTGCTAGCGTACATATGGGGCGCCTGTGAACGATTACGAAATTCAGGGTTCAGGGTTCTGGGTTTAATTGCGTGAACCTCTGATTGAGACTATGAAAAATTCATTCCGAAAACGTATACTGGTTATTGAAGACGATAAGCACATTGCAGAGGGTTTGAAGCTGAACCTCTCTTTCCAGGGATATGACGTCCAGGTCGCAACGGACGGGGTTTCGGGCATTAACAAGTGGAAAGAGATGATACCTGACTTGATCGTTCTGGATATTATGCTGCCCGGCATTGACGGAATATCGATCCTTCAGAGTATCCGGCTGGAGGACGAAAAACTACCTATACTCATCCTTTCCGCCAAGACCGCAGTTCAAGACAAGGTACTGGGACTCACGCACGGCGCGGATGACTACCTTGAAAAACCATTTAATCTTGAAGAATTCCTGCTCAGGGTGGAACGTCTTTTGACCAGGGTCTCCTGGAACCGGCCCGAAGTAGATACCGAAAACAACAACAGTCCGATAGCAGGGGGCATTTACACGTTTGGGAACAACAGAATTGATTTCAACACATACACTGCATATTGCAAAGGCGGGGAGATCAGCCTGACCGAGCAGGAGATCAAACTGCTGAAATTGTTTATCATGAATCAGGGCAGATCAATTCCCCGGACTAAAATATTGGAGATCGGGTGGGGCTACTCCGGAGACACGACATCCCGCACTGTAGACAACTACATTGTGCGGCTCAGGAAATATTTTGAAGACAATCCCCAAAAACCAGTCCATTTCGTAAGCCGCAGGTCTGTCGGCTACATTTTTTATCCTTAGGATTCGGCAAAAAATAAAATGCTATTTTGTTATATTGGTCGGAAGTGGGACTTTAGTCCCACACAGCCAC
>JAIWHJ010000068.1:5743-7523 GCA_048629695.1 Promethearchaeota archaeon | reverse complement strand
GCTCCAAATCATCCATATCACCTACATTGGCTTTAATGATTTCCGCCTTGACTCCCATTTTATTTATCTCATCAGCAGTTTCTTCGGCTGGTTTGTTGAGGTAAGCATAGAATGCAGGGAAGGCGCCAAGGAACATAACTGCAATAATGTATTCAACCCCTTTAATATGGGTGTAGAAGTCTGACAGGGTGTGGAATTCCTGTATCAACCCGGCGGCTATCAGGTATTGCCGGAACAATTCCGAAACCTGCCAGTTTACTTGTGCTAATCCGCTGAGAACTGCGGCACTGGACCAGATTGTTATGAGTGATCCGAGAAAAATTGATGAAAACTTGAATACAGTCATACTTTTTAGGGGGATTTCTTTTTTTGACATGTTTGTCCTCTTGATTTGAGTTGATTTGCGATGGATATTTTTATCTATATTCCTGTAAAGGCAGTAATAATTCCACGACCTATATCGTGAAGACTTTGTGATTGAACGATTCCGTTTATGAGACATAAACAGCCCCAGGCGCCGACGAAACCGGCCATCGTCATGATAAGGCCAATGCCGAACCTTGAGTTACCAATTTCGAGATCAGAGTCAAAAACACTACTGTCAAAAGTTGCTGCTTGCTCTTTTATGAATTTCTGATCGGTTAGCATGGCTTATTCCTTTTTATGTATTTAGCATCCAGTTCAATTAAATGTTATTTGTTATATTTAATTTAAAAAGAATGAAATCATCAGTGAAACGGCTCCCCACATTCCTGCAATTGCTGCAATTGCCATAAGTGCACCAAAGCAGATCTCAGCTTTGCTCATCTCTGTTTTTTGAGTTTCAGTAGTTTCCTGGATAACGGTGGCGACTCTTTCTTCTGTGGTATCGATTGTGTTTGTCATGACTGGCCTCCTTGTTGGTTTATCTTTTATTTACTATTTAGTTTTTCTCTTTCATCTTTGCTTTGACACTTATCTCTGCAGGAACGGTGCCATACTTCTTTTTTTCATTGGAAATTTATACCCAGGGCTCTTATTTCTCTTTTCTTGTTTCGTGTAAATGTTTCATTTATGCTTGTAATATGCTGTTTTTATAATAATAATTTAGTTTTTGTTCAGGAGCAATTTTGCGCGTAAAAAAAATAATTGTCTGAAATGAACAACACGTACGATGTGTTGCATTTTGTGTGGCATGCTACGATATTGTTGCGCAAATGCGTTGCATGCGACATGTTTGTTGGCTGTGGCAGATCAAGATTTTTTGATCCAATAATGCAAGACATGCACGTTGGTCTGCAAGATGCCAGCAATTCATGCAGATGAATCGAAACTATACTTTTTGATGTTAGAAAAACTACGAAGTGTGTGGATTACAGGGGATCGCCAATCTATACAATTGGCAGTTCCATAATTATTGAAGTGTGGTCATCAAGGATGCTTTCAATTTCGAGAGTGCCGTCATTGTCTTCAACGATACTCCGGCATATGGATAAGCCGAGCCCGGTTCCGATCCCATCGGGTTTGGTTGAGAAGAAAGGTTCAAAAACCTTGCTGATGATGTTTGGGGGTATGCCCACACCAAAATCAGTACAGACTACTTTTAAGCGAGAATGGCCGTTTCGTGCTGTTACCTCACCCTTTATTTCAATGCGTTTTTGTGGGTGTTTTCCTGCATAACGTTGGTTTAAGGCATACCTGGCATTGCTTAAGAGGTTTAGGAATATATGTTGCATTTCCTGCACATTAATCTGAACAGAAGGAATAATATCCGGAAAATGTACTGCAACCTCTAGTGCGT
>JAIWHJ010000068.1:0-5733 GCA_048629695.1 Promethearchaeota archaeon | reverse complement strand
GTTAGTGCCAATGAGTCTTCAACGATTTTGTTTATCTTAACCGCTTCTTTTGTCTGGGGGTGATTTGTATTGAAGCAAAGCAGCTGTTGTACAATCTGTGAAATTCTTTCGCCTTCTTTAATTACATTGTTCAACAATTCAACAGACTGGTTGTTGTTTCCAGCGGTTTCCTCAATCTCTTCACTGAGTATCTGGGTATAGTTAATAAGACCATTGGTAAGGTTGTTTATTTCATTTGCCACACCGACAGAGAGTTCACCCATTGCGGCAAGTTTGGAGGCCTTTATGGTCTCAGTTTTATGGGCTTTTTGTTCAGACATATCCTTGGCAACAAGCAGAAATGTGTCTTCTTTCTCCTCCTGATTTATCAGGGGGGAAAGACTGACCATGTATTCTGTTCCTGGACCGCTGAGTTCAAGAGAAATATTTTCACTGCCACCGTTCAATGTATCCAGGAAATGTTTGGAGGCTGGAGAGGTGCTGAGGAAAATGTCATAAATATTGGCCCCAGTGATTTTATCAGAACTCTGTCCAAGTTTTTCCTCTGCAGATGGATTTGCCTCAACAATGGTGCCGTCAGTTCTAACTACCAGAATAGGATCGGAACTATCCTCAAACACTTTTTCCCTGGCTGTCTGCAGACATGCCAACGTCTTGTTTGACTCTTTGGCTGCAAGGGCAGATATTGCAAAAACAATTTCACGACTCATGCCTTTCAAAAGTTCAATTTCCTCTTCTGCGAAACTGGGAGAGGCTATGGAATAGATGGTAATTACTCCAAAAATCTGCTGATCATATACAAGGGGCAGGGCTATGCAGTCAGGCTTGTCGGTGGCAAAGGGGGTATTCTTGAATGGCCCTTTGGGTAATCCGGCCAGGATGTCCCGCAGTATTACAGGTGATTTTTGTTCCAATGCCTTATGGGCGGCGTCATATTTCTCGCCATTTTCTTCGGATGCTGTCAGCAAAGCTGTCATGCATTCATCGAGTTCCTGGCGGCTCATGGTTGTTGAACCATCTGCAATAACAGGAACTATCTGGTTGTTTTCTCCTGGAATGCCGATCCAAACCAGGACATAATCGCTGTTGGTCAATACACCTCTACATGCTTCCACAAAAACAGCATCCCTTGTCGGGGCATGCCATACAGACTCACTGACGTTACGAACCATTCCCCCTACCCGGTTATAGCGGGCAAATTCACTTGATGTCTTTTTTTGTTTTGACAGAAGACTCTGGAAGGATCCTGCCAGTTCTGCCACCTCGCCACTTTTTTTTCGTAAGGATATGGCAGAACGCTTTCCTGTAGTTATTTCTTTGGCCTGTTTTGCAAGATCGATAAGTGGCATGGCAATTTTTCCGTGCCAAAAGAGAAGAATATAGATAACGATAAAGAGGATTATCGCCAGGAGACCTATGACAAAATTTTGAAACCCTACAAGCTTTCTTTTTACATGCTCGACAATAACCCTGTCGAACAGCATCAATCTCTCACCCAAAATCCTTAACTCCTGGTTTAACTGGCGTATTTTGGCTTGGGGCTGATTCCCGGAGCTTATGCTTCTGAGCAGAAGGATGATGCCCGCAAAGTCTACCTGGCCGGCAAACGAGATCCTGTATTCGTTAGGGATGATCGGCTGTTGCAGTATCTGTGATATGTTGACATTTAAGTTTTCTATTTCACTGGTAATGCTATTGAGCTGCTGCCGGCGGTTTTCCAGGAGTGATTCGGTTATATGTTCACGGATGGTGGCGAATTGAAAAATAATTTTTTCATGTTACTGTGGCAACGCATTGCCGGAAATTTTTTTAAATATACAAATTCGAAATAATATATTTTTTGTGCAAACGGCTTTTTCACAAGTGATGTGCAAGCGGCCTGAAAAATTAAAAGAGTATTGAAGGAGAGAGATTATGACATTCAGTAAACCGAATCGAAGCGCAGCCACCCTTACTACAACTCGTGTCGATCCGGCCCCTGTATCCGGAATATGCGTCACCTGCGTAGATGGCTGTGAAGGTCCCTGCGAGATAGGAAGATCCGCTCTCAAGGGCCGGGAAGTCCTTTACCCGACACCTTTTGGCACAATTACCTCCGGCTCTGAAAAAGATTACCCTGTTGACTTTTCTCATTTCAATATCCAGGGTACGGCAGTCGGCGCCGTCGGCATTGAGGCGGACTCCGACAAGGCCACTTTTCCGGCAGTAGACACAACCACAGCCCTGGGCGCGGACGGCAGTATCAAATTGAATTTTCCTGTTTTCACAGGCGCCGTGGGTTCCACTGATATTGCCCGGATTAATTGGGAAGACATGGCCGTAGGCGCTGCAATTTCCGGCGTTATTGTTGTAGCAGGCGAAAACATTTGCGGCATGGATTCCAATGCCGAATTTTCAAACGGCAGGATTTCCAAATCCCCGGAAATGGAACGTAGGATCAATGCTTTCAGGCAGTGGTACGACGGCGTCGGCGGCATCATTATCCAGGCCAACGTGGAAGACACAAAGCTTGGTGTGCCGGAATATGTCATTGAAAAACTGGGAATTGAAATATTTGAGCTTAAATGGGGACAAGGCGCCAAGGACATCGGAGGCGAGGTCAAACTGCATTCCATTGAAAGGGCATTAGAGCTAAAAGAGCGCGGCTATATCGTTCTGCCCGATCCGACCAACCCTGCTGTGCAAACGGCCTTTAAGTCAGGAGGGATTACCGAATTCGAACGCCATTCCAGGCTTGGCATGGTGGAAGAGGAATCCTTTCATAAATCCGCTGAGCATCTGCGTTCCGTGGGCGCAAAATATGTTACCTTAAAGACAGGCGCCTATCGTCCCGCAGACCTGGCCCGCGCTATAAAATATTCGTCTGATGCCAAGATCGATCTGCTTACTATTGACGGAGCAGGCGGCGGAACGGGAATGAGCCCCTGGCGGATGATGAACGAGTGGGGCATTCCCACCGTGCAACTGGAATGCCTGGCCTATCAGATGTGTGAACGTCTGGCAGCCCGGGGCGCCTATATTCCGCCCATCGCAATTGCCGGCGGCCTCTCCCTTGAAGATCATATCCATAAAGCCATCGCCCTCGGGGCCCCATATGTAAAGGCCATCTGCCTTGGCAGAGCAATTATGACCGCCGCCATGGTAGGAAAGACCCATGGCAAACTCATGGCTCAAAAAATGGAACTGGAAGGCGAAGATGTTTCAGAAGGCTATATCAAACTTTTTGCAGTCGGGGCCAAACTTAAGGAACGCTTTGGCAGTGATTTTGACAAACTTCCGGCCGGCGCTATCGGCATGTATTCTTACATAGACAGAATGAAACAGGGTCTGCAGCAACTCATGGCCGGATCAAGAAAATTTGCTCTCAAGTATATTGACCGCAACGATCTGGTCTCCCTGACCAGGGATGCCGCCGATGTTTCCGGCATTCCCTATGTAATGGATTCGGATAAAGAAGAGATAGATAAAATTTTGGGTTGATTCCGGTCAACAGCAACGGAGATACTGATCATGATAAATTCAATCTGTAAGCATAATTGTGCGTCATGTTACGCAAAGCCGGTCTGTGCGGTCAATGCCATCATAGATCAACAGGGTTCAATATATGTGGATACGGAGCTATGTATCGGGTGCGGCTGCTGCCGCACAGCCTGTATCACTTTCAGTTATGACAAGGCACTGAAGGAGAAAACCGTCGAATGGTTAAAGGGTGAGGGTTAAATTTTATCAAGCATGATCGCCCGGAAAAATTAGATTTGCCGGGCGTGTCATTATGACAGGCTTTTTTCGTAGAAACCGGGAGAATAAAAAATGAACGGATGGACCGGTCGTTGCCTGAGGGTAAATCTTACCGAGGGAAAACATCAAATCGAAGAAATCGCCCCGGAACTTCTTGAAAATTATCTGGGAGGCCGGGGGCTCGGTGTAAAGATTTTCACAGAAGAGGTTGCCCCTGACACAGACCCTCTTTCCTCGGATAACAAGCTCATCTTTGCCTCGGGTCCGCTGGTCGGCACAGGCGCCCTGACCGGAGCCTCATGCAATGTCATCACCAAATCCTCGTTATCCGGCACTCTGGCCTGCGCCAAGATGCGAGGGCATTTCGGAGCTGAACTGAAGTTTGCCGGATTCGATATGGTTATCATAGAGGGAAAGGCCGAGGCCCCGGTTATTCTCTCTATTATGGATGACAAGGTCAAACTTGTCCCTGCCCTGGAATACTGGGGACGCACCACGGTCGAGACGGAAAAACTGTTTAAAAAGAACCTTGATGACCAGTGGGTCAGCCGTGAAACCTTTATGGTTACAATCGGGCCGGCCGGGGAACGTCTTTTGCCGTTGGCCAATGTTGTGAATGATCGATTCCTTTCTGTCGGCGGGGCCGGGATCGGCGCGGTAATGGGTTCCAAGAATCTTAAGGCCGTGGCGGTCAAGGGGCAACATTCCCTGATGGTGTCGGATGGCGGTCGATTCGTACAGGTTATCACTACCCTGATCAATAAGCTCAACAGCGCCCCCCTCACATCCCAGTCCATGCCTCAATGGGGCACGGCCTTTCTGGTAGGGCTCTGTTATCAAAAAGGAATTCTGCCACAGGATAATTTCCACGGCCACACACTTTCCCTGAAAAATATCGGCACAGAGGCATTGAACAGCGCCTTTGTCCTGAGAAGCCGCGCGTGTTTCGCCTGCCCGATTGCCTGCATCAAAAAAACTGATGTCAAAGATCCGACCTATGAGGGGCGGGGAATGGTGCCGACCTATCTGGCCATCGGCTCTCTCGGCGTCAACTGCGGGATTAATGATCTGACCGCCGTCGGCACGGCCAACATGCTTTGCGCGGAATTGGGACTCGCCCCGGTTGCCACGGGCGGCGCCCTGGCCACGGCCATGGAGCTTGTTGAGCAGAAGGCGATTACACCGGAAGAACTGAAGATCGACCTGCGTTTCGGCAACAGTGCGGCAATGCTGGAAGCTATCCGCCTGATGGCCACCAAGGCGGGACATGCCAAGCGCCTGGGGCAGGGGGGCAAGTCCCTGGCGGAATCATTCGGCAGGCCTGAAGTCTTCATGGGCGTCAAGGGCATGCCTTTGGCGCCTTTTGATCCCCGCGCCATTCAGGGATTGGGCCTTCATTTCGCCACCTGCAATTACGGCCCGCACCATCTTTATGGCAATACCTTTATCGATGAACTGCTCAATGTTCACGAAAAACTGGATCCATGGGAAACCGAGGGCAAACCGCAGTTGGTCAAAAATTATCAGGATACCACTGCGGTGATGGATTCTTTAGGATTGTGCAGTTGGCCGTTAATGGGCCTGAAATTCAAGAATTATGTCCCCATGGTGAACAGTTGCCTCGGCACAAATTATAAGGCGGATGATCTGCTTGCTATCGGCGAGCGGATATGGAACCTGGAAAGATTATTCAATTTAAGGGCTGGATTCAGCAGCGATGATGACGTTTTGCCGGATCGGTTCAGCAACGAGCCCATATCTGACGGGCCGGGACAAGGGCAAGTCAGTCATGTAACGGAAATGCGGCCTAAATATTATCGGCTGAGAGGCTGGAACGACATGGGTGAACCTACGGCTGAGACACTCGATGCATTGGGATTGACAGGATGTTGACAATAGCAGCCTGAAAAGTTTGCCTGAGTCGAGCATGTACTTTTGCTAAGGGCTCGGCAAAAAATAAAATGCTATTTTGTTATATTTGTCGGAAGTGGGACT
>JAIWHJ010000067.1:0-7524 GCA_048629695.1 Promethearchaeota archaeon | reverse complement strand
CAGGCTGCCCAGCATACCAGTGTATAGCTAATCAGCCTGTTCACCTCCCTGTGAAGCGCTGTCAAATATTTACACTTTGGTAGTTTTAGCTATTTTCCGGTATCAAGCCGAATATTTACAAGCAGATTGGTTAGTGCCTGTCCCTCTTTCCCACACAAAAAATACGAATTGCGGGTGCTCTTATGAAATGTCCTTACTGCGGTGATCTGGCAAACAAAGTCGTTGATTCCCGTTTGAACAAGGAACAGACCATCACACGCCGCCGCAGATTATGCGAGTCGTGCGAAAGACGTTTCACGACCTATGAAAGGCTTGAAGTGACCATGCCGATGCTGATCAAAAAGGATGGTCGACGCGAGGCCTGGAACCGTGACAAGGTGGTGGAGGGACTCAAAAAAGCGTGTGAAAAACGCCCGGTAAGCGTTGCCCGGATTGAAGAATTCGTGGATTCGCTTGAAAGGGAGTTGCAGGATATGGGTAAACGGGAGATTGTCACCAAGATTGTGGGCGAACGGGTAATGGAAGGGCTCCAGAAAATAGATGAGGTAGCCTACGTGAGATTTGCCTCGGTCTACCGTCAGTTCCGTGACATAAATGAATTCATGGATGAGTTGAAAATTATGCTGGGCAGCCGTGATGGATAGCATGTCATCCCTGGAAATTAAATTCATGAAACTGGCTCTCAAAGAGGCAGGAAAAGGGGTAGGCAGAACTTCACCAAATCCGGCGGTCGGGGCCGTTATTGTCAAAAACGGCCATATCGTGGGTAAAGGTTATCACAAGCGCGCCGGAACACCGCACGCGGAAATCCATGCCTTGAATGCAGCCGGAGACCAGGCAAAAAACGGCACACTTTACGTAACCCTTGAGCCATGTAATCACACAGGCCGGACTCCTCCATGCACTGAAGCCATTTTGAAAAGCGGTATTCGAAGAGTTGTCGTCGGCATGAATGATCCGAATCCGGGAGTTGCCGGAGGAGGCTGCGAATTTCTCTCTGCCCACGGGCTTAAGGTAACAACTGGTGTGCTAAAAGATGCGTGCGAAAAAATAAACCGTCCCTTTATTAAACACATCACCACCGGGCTCCCCTGGGTGATCATCAAGGCCGGGATCAGTCTGGACGGCAGGATTGCAGCGCGTACCGGCGAGAGCGGCTGGATTACAAACGATCTGTCACGGCAAGAGGTCCACCGAATCCGCAACAAAACCGATGCTATCATGATAGGTATCGGAACAGCGCTTTCCGATGATCCTTCCCTGACCACCCGGCTGCCGGTCAAAAAAGGCCGCGATCCATTGCGGGTCATCCTGGACACTCATCTGCGTCTGAATCCTGACGCCAAAATGCTTCAACAATCTTCCAATGCCGAGACATGGGTCTTTTGCGGCACTGATCCTTCCGAACAAAAAGCGCTTACCCTTAAAGCCGCCGGCGCCCAAATTAAAAAAGTCGGTCTGACACCGGAAGGACATGTTGATATAAGAGACGTTCTCACTGAACTCGGCCGTTCCGGGATCACCAGTGTGCTTGTTGAGGGCGGAAGCAAAATCCACGGGGCTCTATTACGGTCCGGCCTGGCCGACCAGGCATTTTTTTTTGTGGCCCCTCTATTTATCGGGTGTGACGGGGTGCCGCTGGTTGACGAACTGGGGACAAAAACCATAAAAACCGCTCAACGCATGAGGATGACCCGATCCAGGAGATTCGGAGAAGATGTCCTGATAGAAGGCCTGTTTGACATTGCGCACTCAAATGCTTAAATGTATCGGACAAACAAAATTTCTGTCCATTTGTTTGAGATTATCTGTAGGGGCGAATCTTGTATTCGTCCTGATTAGGGCGATCACAAGGATCGCCCCTACTCGCCCGTAGGACGCTAAATTCCAATATCATGTTTACAGGAATCATACAGGGAAAAGGCAGAATTGCTTCCAGGCGGTCGTCGGGCGGCGGGATGGTGTTTGTAATCGAGGCGGATTTCGATATCACTGATCCTGAAGAAGGCGAAAGCATTGCCGTGAATGGAATCTGCCTTACGGCAAGAAACATTTCCGGCCGTAAATTCACGGTTGATGTCTCTCCTGAAAGCCTGTCCAGAACCAATCTCGGCCACATCTCAGCCGGCAGCGCCGTAAATCTTGAAAGGGCGCTCAGGCTCAGTGACCGGCTGGGCGGCCATCTGGTCAGCGGACACATTGATGCAACCGCATCTGTTATTGAACGGAAACCCATGGGGGATTTCACACTTTTTTCATTTTTGATACCAAAAGAGTTGTCTAAGTACATTATTGAAAAAGGATCCATCAGCGTGAACGGAATCAGCCTTACCGTAAACAGTTGCGATGACCGTTCGTTTTCAACAGCCATCATCCCCCACACAATCAAGATGACTACACTGGACAAACTGAGCCGGGGTGATACTGTAAATATTGAGGTTGATCTTATAGGAAAATACGTGGAAAAACTCCTTTCCTCCAAATCAGCCGATGATACTGAGAAGGAATCACGGATAAATCCCTCCTTTTTAGCGGAACACGGCTTCTTGAAATAACCGTAAATGGCTGTGTCAGCCGAATAATATGGCAATGGTGATAAAAAATGCCGGTAAATAAAATTAAAGACGTAATCGAAGATATACGGTCAGGGAAAATGGTCATCCTGGTTGATGATGAAGACCGGGAGAACGAAGGAGATCTATGCATGGCCGCGCAGATGGTGACCCCGGACGCAATTAACTTTATGGCAAAATACGGCCGGGGGCTGGTCTGCCTTACCCTTACACCGGAATTAATTGATAAACTGCAGCTCCCCATGATGGTCCGGGACAACAAATCGCCCTTCCAGACCGCATTCACGGTCAGCATTGAGGCCCGGGACGGCGTTACAACCGGAATCTCGGCTGCGGATCGCGCCAGGACCATCCAGGTGGCTGTGGCCCCTGATGTTGTACCCGGAGACATAGTGAGTCCGGGCCACATCTTTCCATTACGGGCAAGGCGGGGCGGGGTACTGGTCCGGACCGGACAAACCGAGGGATCAGTGGATCTCTCCAGGTTGGCCGGCTTACGTCCTGCAGGCGTGATCTGTGAGATCATGAAAGAAGACGGAACCATGGCACGTATGCCGGACCTCGATCTGTTTGCTGAAAAACATAATCTGAAAATCGCCACGATCGCCGACCTTGTGGCATACCGCACAAAAAAGGAACTTTTGGTACACAGGGCGGCCGAGACCAAGCTGCCCACACGCTATGGGGGCCTATTCAAAGCCATTGTCTATACAAATGACGTTGACGATAACCAGCACCTGGCCCTTATCAAAGGCGAGATCAAACCTAATGAGGAAATCATGGTAAGAGTCCACTCGGAATGTCTTACCGGTGACGTATTCGGCTCACTTCGCTGCGACTGCGGAAGCCAGCTTCATGCAGCCATGCGGATGGTGGAACAGGAGGGATGCGGTGTCATCCTGTATATGCACCAGGAAGGAAGGGGAATCGGACTGGTCAATAAACTGAAGGCTTATGCTCTTCAGGACAACGGACTTGACACCGTGGAGGCAAATATTGAACTTGGATTCAAACCCGACCTGCGCGACTATGGTATCGGCGCACAAATTCTCCGCGATCTCGGCATCAAGAAGATGAAACTTATCACAAACAATCCCAAAAAAATAGTCGGACTTGAGGGATACGGTCTTGAAGTCACAAGCCGCATGCCGATCGAGATGGAACCGGTTCCGGAAAACCTGAAATATCTCCAATGCAAAAAAGACAAACTGGGACACATGCTGGATCTAATCCCGGGCAATAAGATGGGAAAAAATGCGTAATCCGCGACAAACTGAAAATCACAACAGGGAAATTTTAATGGCGAAATTTTTTGAAGGGACTTTACAGGCCAAGGGGAAAAAATTTGGGATCGTGCTTGCCCGGTTTAACGCATTTATTGCTGAACGGCTTTTGGACGGAGCGCTCGATACACTGATCCGGTCAGGCGCCAAAGACGATGACATTGAAGTGGCTCGCGTCCCAGGGGCCTATGAAATTCCGCTGGTCGCCCTGAAAATGGCCAAAAGCGGTCGTTATGATGCAGTAATCTGCCTTGGGGCCGTCATCAGGGGTGCGACACCTCATTTTGATTTTGTTGCAAATGAAGCAGCCAAGGGAATCGCGCAGGCCTCGATGGAAACCGGGGTACCGCTCCTTTTCGGTGTGCTCACCACGGACACGATCGAGCAGGCCATTGAACGGGCCGGATCCAAGGCCGGCAACAAGGGTTCCGAATGTGCATCAGCCGCTGTTGAGATGGTCAATCTCCTGGAACAGTTATAATATTTTATGGGCGACAGACGAAAGGCAAGAGAACTTGCGCTTCAAACGCTTTATCAGTATGAAATGAATGATAAGCCGGTTGATAATGGTTTTTCACTTGTGTGTGAACATTTTGAGGTCGGGAAAAAAGCCGTGCCATATGCCGGGGAACTGGTGTCAGGTGTCACAAAGAAACTTTCCGAAATTGACTCCATCATCCAGACCCATGCCGTAAACTGGAGAATTTCCAGAATGTCACGAATTGACCGTAATATCTTGCGAATAGCCACATACGAACTCTATTTTGCCGGGAACGTTCCCGCAAGCGTTGCCATCAATGAGGCGATTGAAATCGCCAAACGATACGGTACTGAGGAATCCGGGGCATTTATCAACGGAATACTTGACGCACTGCGCAAATCGATAATCGGAAAAGATAATGCCCAAAGGACAAAAACAGGCTGAAACGCCTCCACTCTGGCAGGAAGCCATGTCCGTGTGCGGTATTTTTTTTGCCGCGTTTCTCCTTTTATGCCTTTCAAGTTTTTCACTTCACGATTCTTCCATAACCGCCTCGTTATCAGCCAACTGGGGCGGTCAGGTCGGCGGCTTCATCGCCGAGATCCTGATGAATTTCCTGGGGATAAGCTCATTCTGGCTGATTTTTCTCATTATTTGCCTTTCAATCCAATTTTTTTTCTCCACATCCGTTCTTAAAAAAATTCCATTTATATTCCTGGGCTGCACTGGAATCCTTATTTCGAGCTGTTGCCTGTTAATATCATTTGAAATACACACAATTGAATTTTTAGGGAGAATCTATCCCGCCGGAGGCTGGCTGGGAGAAAATCTCTTTGAATTATGCCGGAAATACTTTGGCGCCCCTGGATCAATTCTCCTCTTTGTTTCCCTTTTTGTCATTTCCCTTATGACCTCTATCAGGTTTTCACCCTATTTTTTCTTAAAAAAACTTGTCGGGATCTTTGATTGGACCAAGAATAAACTCCGCAGGGACAAAAAAAACAGGGACCACAACGGCCTTAAAAAATTGGCTGAGAAAATCAAAGGGAAGACGGAACATCCCATAATCTCGGAAACAAACTACGACTCAGCAGCGATTCCAAGTCTTAATGAACCTATTGTGATATCATCCCCTCCTGATGAAAAAAATAAGTCTGACTTCCAGCCCCTTCCAGTCAGCAAAGGAAAATACAGGCTGCCCGGCATAGACCTTTTGAACACGTCTGAAAAGAAAAAGCTCCAGATTGACAAGGAGCATTACTTTGCGGTCAGCAAGCAGTTGGAGGCAAAGTTGAGTGATTTCGGCATTGGCGGAAAAGTAGTGGGCATCTCACCAGGGCCTGTAATCACAACCTACGAATTTTCGCCCGCGCCGGGCATCAAAATCAGCAAGATCGTCTCCCTGGCCAATGACCTGGCCATGGGATTGAAAACCGAAAGTGTCCGCATTGTGGGTACGGTCCCCGGCAAAGCCGCCCTTGGCCTTGAAATTCCAAACCCGAAAAGACAAATCGTCAGCACAAAAGACATAGTGGCCCATGAGAATTTTATAAAGTCCGTCTCCAAACTCACTCTTGCGCTTGGAATGGACGTTGTAGGAAATCCGGTGATCGCTGATCTGGCAAAAATGCCTCACCTGCTCATTGCCGGCGCCACAGGATCCGGCAAGAGTGTCGCCGTAAACACGATCATCTGCAGCATACTGCTTAAGTCAACGCCGGATGATGTCCGGCTTTTGATGGTAGATCCCAAGCGCATTGAACTCTCTTCTTATGAGTCAATCCCGCATCTCCTGCATCCCGTGGTAGTAGATCCCAAAATGGCAAGCCGCGCCCTTCATTGGGCGGTTAAGGAGATGGAGAGGCGTTACAAACTCATGGAAGAGGCGCGGGTAAAAAATATTTCCAGTTATAACGAGGTATCCGAGGAAAAAATACCGCTTATCGTAATAATTATTGATGAACTTGCAGATCTTATGATGGTCTCTTCCAAGGAAGTTGAAGACTCTCTTGCCAGGCTGGCCCAGATGGCCAGAGCCGCTGGAATGCACCTGATAGTGGCTACACAGAGGCCGTCGGTAGATGTGCTTACCGGCCTGATCAAGGCCAATTTCCCCACAAGAATCTCCTTTAAGGTCGCATCCAAAATCGACTCCAAGACCATTCTGGACGGCTCCGGAGCAGAGCAGTTATTGGGCGCTGGAGATATGCTGTTCCTTGCTCCGGGCACGGCCAGACTCCAGAGAATCCATGGCGCCTACATTGCAGAAAATGAAATTTCGAAAATCGTGGATTTCCTGAAAAAACAGGGCGACGTAGCATACGATGAATCCGTGATGCAGATTGCGGCTGAACCGGAGGATGGTGATGGGCCGGGCGGGATCGAGGATTACGATGAAAAATATGACGAGGCCGTATCCCTGGTCTGCGAAACAGGCCACGCATCGATCTCCATGGTGCAGCGACGCCTGCGAGTGGGATATAACCGAGCGGCGCGAATGATTGAGATCATGGAAAAGGAAGGAGTTGTCGGCCCTTCCGACGGTTCCAAACCAAGAGAAGTTCTTGCCAGAAAAAATTACTGAAAAAATTTAAAATTCCCTCTTGAATATCTTCCTTTAGTGACTACCATTCTTCAAGGTTCAAAATTCAGGGTTGAGTAGAAAAAAATTCCGATCGAATAAACCTTTGAACCTTGAACCCGGAACCGGGAACCTATGAAACACAAAAACCAGCGCTTTGCAGTTTTTACTGCGAATCCTTACAGATCGGCTTGTTTTTGCCGATATAGTAAAAGGAGGTGGTACCATGAGGCTTCTCGACAAACCTGTTGATTTGAGCAAGGTTCATACAATTGTTTATCACTTGCCGGACGGCGATGCCTTTGCCGTTCACTTAGAACATATCGATTATTTATTTGAACTCGGGTTTGGGGAAGTCTGCGACACATCCGAGATTGACGGAGTAGTCCATTTTTTCCCACGCGGGAATGCGTAAAAAAAACAGCATAATAAATATGCTGTTCCCCTCCCCCTCGTTTTGCAACCTGCAGTTTTTATTCACCTGTTTTCTTGCCCCTGCCGTTAGGGATGTGGAAATAAATAACTTACCCATCTCCCATCCCATCTTCAAGCCATCTTCGATCAAGTAACCACTTTTAAAATCCTCAACGTAGCCCGGCTATGCCT
>JAIWHJ010000066.1:0-7636 GCA_048629695.1 Promethearchaeota archaeon | reverse complement strand
TGTTATGGGCGGGAGCTATAATATATCCTCCATCCCTGCCAAGGATTTCAATCCTGCGCCTCACCTCGTCATGTATCATTTCCGGTGTGCCATTAGGCAGCAATTCCTGTACATCAATACCGCCGAAAAATACCAGATCCTTTCCGAAATTTTTCTTCAGAAAAACCGGGTCCATACCTTTCGCAAGTGGCTGTATGGGATTCAGTATATCAAGTCCGAGTTCGATAAAATCCGGAATAATCGGAACAATTGAACCACAACTGTGCCAGGCCAGTTTGATATCAGGCTGAACCTTTCGGAACTCTTCAAACATAAACTTTATCCGGGGTTTGATGATCCGCCTCCAGGTATCCGGATCTATCAGCATTCCATTCTGTCCGCCGAAATCATCACCACACCAGAGGATATCAACTCCCATGGCAAGGAGCCTTTTGCCTGACTCGATAATGTAGTGCATGATCTGGTCCATCAGATGCGGTAAATATTCCGCTTCAGTGATCAGGTCGACCAGGAACTTTTCAAATCCGGTAAGGTACCAGGATATCTCGAAAAACATGGTTTCCACATCCCCGATTATACCATGTGAACCACCATACATGGCAAACATTTCCTGAGCGATATCATACCTTCCTGCTGCCAGGGGATCCGGAAAAGGATAGGCCAGGATTTCCTCTTTGGTTGAGGCCCCGGATAATGGAAATTCATCCAGCTCACTGTATATCCCTATATCTTTGAATATCATTCCCCACTCATTCTTTACCCGTCCGTCAGGAAGGGTTATGCTGGGTGCTGATGGAGGTGAAGCTGGTGCAATGGCAATGATGTCCACACCAAGCTCAGTTAGCAGTTCCATGTGCGATATTCTGGATGACTCCATAGCATCAACCGGAGGCTCAAAAGGAAGGTCATGCACCTCACTCAGTTTCTCAGCAATCTGCGGAGTAAGAGATACATAAACAGGTGGTCTGTCAGGTTGCCGGTGATTGATAGCCTCAATGGTTCGTTCCCGTGAATTCATTTTCTACGTATTAAACAGATCAGTAAGCTGAATTATTATTTTTCTCATATAATTTTCTCAATCTCATATTACTATATATTTAATCTTTCGCACCATATTTTTTTAATATTTCAGACATTTTTATCTCCTTTGTTTACCATTATATATTCAATTTTAAAGTAAAGTAAAAACAATTACAATAGCAGGAAATATCCAACATTTTTATGAATATATTTTATAGAACATTTAATATTCAAGGTTAAAATGATATGATTTAGGTTAAAAAATGACAGACAATCAAAACAACCAACCGCACATGCAGAAACAGGACAAGGAAGATGATCCAAGATTTGCCAGATTCCAGACCATTATGAAAAATTTGCGCATCATCTTCCGTTCCGCCCAGGCCCACTCCAGATGGGTTGAAAAGGAATCAGGACTTTCCGCTGCCCAGTTGTGGATGTTGTGGGAGTTATTCAATGAACCGGGACTTACTGTTTCCGGGCTGGCAACAGTTTTGTCCATTCATCGGTCAACCTCCAGCAATATGCTGGACAAGTTGCAGCACAAAGGACTTGTCCACAGGGACCGTAGCCACAATGATCAACGGATTGTACAGCTTTATTTGACCGAAAAAGGAACGGAATTGCTGGCAAAGGCGCCACGACCGGCCCAGGGCGCTCTCACTGACGTCTTATTACGATTGCCTGACGATGCTTTGCTGGAACTTGAATCCGGGCTGGACAAATTTGTAGCTGGTTTGAAAATTATCAACACGGAAGACGGAATGTTACCTATTACTGAGAAATCATAATACCGGGTGCAATACAAAAAAATGACACCATTATTCATAAAAAAACTATGAAGAATACCTGCCGGGCATTACATGTAACTACTGGAAAAAGTCAGATTCTTCTTCCTTTACAAGGAGAGGAACCACCATTAATTACCTATCACCCTGCCTTTAATATTGATTTCTGCGAAAGACTGCTTGGCAGAAAGAACGGCAAGGTACCCCGCTCCACCCGGATCAGGCTGGACACTATGCAGAAAAATCTGGCCCCCCAGATCCATCCACGGGTAAGCTTTAAAGTCCATGAGATTTCAGAAATCAAACAAGACGATGTAACTCTCGGAGACCACGCTACTTTCCACAGCCGCAAAATGGCCCGATCCTTGAAAGGCGCCAACAGAGCCGTAGTCTTTGTAGCTACTGTAGGGCGTAAAATTGAGGTTACGATCAACCACCTCATGCAGAAAGGAGAATTGGCCAATGCCTGTGTTGCCGACGCTCTTGGCTCCTGTGCGGTTGAACACCTGGCGGATCAATTCCAAAACCAGATCGCATGTGAATTTTTAAACGAGGACCAGGAAGTGGGATTGCGTTTCAGCCCCGGCTACTGTGATTGGCCGGTTACTGAGCAGGAGATTCTGTTTTCACTTGTGGACAATGAAACCGCGGGAGTCAAATTGGGCAAGACCTGCCTGATGAATCCCCGAAAATCCATTTCAGCGGTTTTTGGAATTTACGATCATGCTGAAACGCCTGTAAAACACTCAAAAAACCCCTGCCTCAGGTGCGCAAAAAAGGATTGTATCGCAAGGCGGACAGCAGTGCAGTAGTAATCGTTCACAGGCGCCCCCATCCGGAGTCTCGCAGCCTCTATGCGATCAGTCCGGCTCTCATAGGATGCCCTATCTTAACGAAAAATCTTTAAAGCTTTTAATCATGCAAACTAACATGAAAATTTAGTTATCAGTTGTCAATATTTTTAACTTCCTGTTTTTGTACTGATAACTGTTAACTAATAACTGTTAACTTAAGAAAATTATGAAAATAAAAACTAGAAAAGGGTTGGCCGGCGGTCGATACACCCCGCTCTCTAAACATGATATTCAAAAAATCCATGATGCATCCATGCAGGTATTTGAAGAAGTCGGTGTGCAGGTGAATTATCCCGCAGCCCTGGCCGGCTTTCTTGAAGCCGGGGCAACCTTGATGGACAAAAAACATAATATCGTGAAAATGAATCGCGGACTGGTAAAAAGCCTGCTTTCCACTGCGCCTGCGACAATTACTCTCTGCGGTCGCGATGAGTCAGGCGAACTGGATCTTGAAATAGGCGGGAACAGGGTCTATATGGGTACCGGCGGCACTGCATTAAACGTACAGGATCCAGGCAGCAGCGAATCAAGAAGGGCAAAGCTTAAAGATGTGATGAACATGGCCCGGCTTGTTGACGGGCTGGATAATATCCATTTTTACATGCTCAATGTTTATCCCGAAGATATTCCCGTGGAGGAGATCGATGTCAATCGTTTCGGCGCGGGACTGAACAGGACAAGCAAACACATCATGGGAGGCGTGTATACGGTAGATGGAGTACGCAATGTAATCAAAATGGCGGAAAAAATCGCCGGTTCGCCGGATGCGTTGCGAAAGCGTCCTTTTATTTCCATGGTTGCCTGCCCGATCAGTCCGTTCAAGCTGGACCAGAGTTACGGTGAACTCGCTGTTGAGGCGGCAAAAAATAATATTCCGATTGTGGTGCCGGCGGAACCTCTGTGTGGAGCCACTGCGCCCATCACCCTGGCCGGAAACCTTGTGGTTCAGAATGTGGACACCCTGGCCGGAATCATCATGACCCAGCTTGCTAATCCAGGATGCCCTTCCATATATGGCTGTATCTCATCAATCACTGATTTGAGGGATATGAAATACCTGGCCGGGGCCGTGGAAATGGGGTTGATGAATGCCGGAGCAGCCCAGATGGCACAGTTTTACCGGCTGCCCTTTTACGCGACCGCAGGCATGACTGATTCTAAAACCATTGATGCCCAGGCTGGATATGAATCCGCAATCACCTCAACCCTGGTTGCTCTTGCCGGAGCAAATTTTATTCACGATGCAGCCGGATTTGTCGAATTCTGCATGACCGCTTCATACGATAAACTGGTAGTGGATAATGAGATAATAGGCATGGTGATGCGGGCCGTGGAAGGCATTGAAGTAAACGATAGGACCCTGTCCATGGATGAAATCAAAAAAGTGGGGCCGGGCGGCCATTTTGTTTCTTCACGCCATACCCGCAAATATATGCGCACAGAGCACTACAAACCGCAACTGAGCGACCGGGACACACGTGAACAGTGGCAGGCCCGAGGCGGCCTGGATACGTGCCGGCGTGCCACGGCTTATGTCCGCGGCGTTTTAGAATCGCCGGCAAAAAATATTCTGTCCAAAGAGATCCGAACCTCGATCAAAAAAGATATCCCGGCTATACGGCCTTTTATTATGGAGTAAGGGTAATCGTCCACAGGCACCCCATCTGTACGCGCCCAACGGAAGTGCCCTTGGGGTGCGATCAGTCCGGTTCACATAGGTTTACTATAACAGCGTAGCGGTGTCATCGCCGGCCTGCTCACGCACATATGGAGCGCCTGTGAACGATTACATACAGAGGAGTCTGATAGAGGAAAATTCATGATCACCATTGCTGAAAAAATTAATGCGACCATTCCATCGGTAAAAAAAATTATCGAAACCAGGAACAGGGATAAATTGCTGGAACTGGCCCGGATACAGTCCGAGGCCAAGGCGGATTTTCTGGATGTGAATGTCGGTACCGGCAGCGGCGGCCAACAGGATGAAATTGACTCCATGAACTGGGCTGTAACCACGATCCAGCAAGAGCTGGAAACGCCGTTGTGCATAGACAGCGCTGATCCTGATGTGCTCGCAGAGGGACTTGCCGCCAGGGCAGGAAGACCCTCCCTTATCAATTCAACCAAAGGCTCGGATAAGAACCTTAATGCGGTTGTGCCCCTGGCCGAAAAATACGGCCAGCCGCTGGTCGGCCTGGCAATGGATGAAAAGGGCATTCCAGTCACTGTAAGCGCACGGGTAGCCGCCTGTTCCAAAATCGTAAACATATGCGGCAAATATCAAGTCGGCCTGGAAAACCTATTTTTCGATCCCCTTGTGCTCCCTGTCGCAACTGATGTCAAAAACGGCATGGTCACCCTGGAAACCATCCGTGCCTTAAAAAAGGAATTCCCAAAAGCGCGCAGCGTAATGGCCGTATCCAATGTCTCTTTCGGCCTGCCTGAAAGAAGAGTGTTCAATACAGCCTTTCTGCATTTGGCAATTTTTGCCGGCCTTGATGCAGCGATCCTGAACGTACTTGATACGGATCTTATGGGCGCTGTTAAAACCGCTGAAGCCATAATGGGAAGGGACCGCCACTGCCGCAAATATGCAAGGTTCTGGCGAAATACCAGATGAGGAAGTAAATGAACGATTTTCGAAAAGGCGTCATTGTTAAACCGTATGAACGGCTTAATCAGGACCAGCTCAGCCGGCTCCACTCCGTCTCAATGGCGATCCTGGCCGACCCCGGTATCTGGTGCTACAACCGGCGTGCCGCTGATCTTTTCAAACAACACGGGGCAACAGTGTGGCAGGAAGAGGAAACAAACTCCTCCTGCTGGAGAGTTCAGTTCCCGCCGGAGTTGATTACTGATTCTTTAAAAAAGGCGCCCTCACGGATAATTCTTGGAGCAAGAGATCCTGCAAACCGGTTGGAAATTGACGCTGAAGTGCCCAGGGTCTATTTCGGTTCAGGCTCTGAGACCAATATCTGGCTTGATACCGAGATGGAAGAATATGTCAGCCGCTCTGACGATTCGGTAATCCAAAAACTTCCCGTATTCACTAAAAAGCGTGGCAGCGCCGAGCTGCTTTGCAGGGCTGCTCATTTATGTGAACAACTGGAGCATCTTGATTTTTTTATCCGCCCGGTCAATATCCAGGATACGGATGTAAATGAGGCCAATCACGATGTAAACAAATTTTTTGCAAGCTTAAACAACATCACCAAGCATGTTCAGGCCGGCCTGACCAAACTGGAAAGCCTGAAGGATGTAATACAAATGGCCGAAATCATTGCAGGTGGTCCTGACAAATTGCAGGAAAACCCGCTGATTTCCTTTATCGCATGTGTTTTTAAAAGCCCCTTGCAACTGGTTAACGATACCGCGGACAAGGTCTTTGACATTGTGGAAAAGACAGGGCTGCCTGTTGTGATTTCATCCTCCCCGCAGGGCGGCTCATCCGCCCCTATTCAAGAGACAGGCATGGTGGCCCAGATCAATGCCGAAATCCTGACCGGAATTACTCTGACCCAGTTGATCCGGCCCGGAACCCCGGTTTTGTACGGCAGCGTGGCAGTCCGAGCCCGCCTGGATGATCTTCATGATCTCTATGGCTGTCCTGAATTCAACCAGTATAACAATGACTGCGCCCAGCTTGCCCGTTATTACAAACTCCCCTGTTATTCCAGTTCAGGTGTGAGCAATGCCCAGACTCCCGGTATGCAGGCGACTTTTGAAAAACTCTATACCCATCTCTACATGGCCATGAGCGGCGCTCAGTATATCCATTACTCATTCGGACTGCTTGATCGAACCAATACATTCTGCCCGGTGCAGGCCGTGCTGGACAACGAACATATAGGACTTATCAAACACTGCCTGCAATCACCCGTCATTGACAGGGAAACAGCCGACGAGGCAGTGGCGATGGTCAAAAAGGTGATGGCAACCAGCCATCGTCTTTTCACTCGCCATACCAGAAAACCGGTACGGGCGGGCCTTGTATCACAGCCTTACCGGTTTGAGACCAAAACCATGCATGACACGGTTATTGAAAACGGACTTCGGTACATGGCTGAACTGGAGGCACGTCCGGTCCGCCATCTTGACGCAGACACGGTGGCCGAAATATACAACAAGATACCGGGACTTCTGCCCCGCCTGAAACAGAGCAGTTGAATCAAGGAGAAAATGATAATGCAAGGACAGGAATTATTGGACAAGATCGCTGTTAATGTAGTGCAGGGCCGGGTGGAGTCTGAAGATGAAGGTTTTGACGAAGGTTACGAAGGTCAACCGGCGGTAACCGAACTGGTTGAAAAAGCACTCGAAAACAACATTGATCCTGAAGATATCCTGCTCAAGGGACTTACCTCTTCCATGAACGTGGTAGGCGAAAAATTCGAAGCAGGAGAATACCTGATCCCTGACATGCTGGCAGCAGCAGAAGCAGTGGGCGCAGGCATGGACATCCTTACCCCGCATCTTTTGAAAGCCAATATCGAATCAAAGGGCAAATTTGTTATTGCCACTGTAGCAGGCGACCTTCACGACATTGGTAAAAATATCGTGGCAATAATGCTTAAAGGCGCCGGTTACGAGGTGTTTGATCTGGGAGTTGATGTCCCGGTGTCCAAAATTATCAATACCGTACAGGAACATAAGGCTCAATATCTCGGGCTTTCCGCCCTTCTCACCACTACCATGCGCAACATGGACCAGGTGATTATCGGCCTTAAGGAAGCCGGATTGCGGGACAAGGTCAAAGTCTGTATCGGCGGCGCCCCGACCTCCAAGGATTTTTCCGACCGGATCGGCGCAGACGCCCATTGCAGTGATGCTTTTGCCGCACTTGACTGGCTCAAGACCGCCTGAACCATATCAGGGGCTCGGCAAAAAATAAATTGTACTTCTTGGCATCTTCATTATGTGAAACGGAAGTGGGACTTTAGTCCCGCCTTTTGAGGGATGCGGTGGCTGTGTGGG
>JAIWHJ010000065.1:0-7697 GCA_048629695.1 Promethearchaeota archaeon | reverse complement strand
TATTTCCCAAATATTCACTGTGAATAAAAGCGATTTGTCCGAGAAAATCGGAATGTTGTCCAGAGATCGTATTTCCCAAATTTTATCCGGCATCAGGCTTCTCACTGAGCCGAGAGAAGTTGATTGTGACAAATAGGTTGCACACAACAAGACGTTTCAAATATTAATAAAAAGAATCTATCATCATGAAAAAACGAGCTTTGATAACCGGCATTACTGGACAGGATGGAGCCTATCTGGCGGAATTTTTATTGAAAAAGGGATATGAAGTCCATGGCACCAAACGAAGGGCATCTCTATTTAATACGGATCGAATAGACCACCTCTATCAGGATCCGCATGATCCGGCCAGAAACCTTTTTCTTCATTACGGTGACATGACCGACACGGCAAGTCTGGTACGGATCATCCAGGAAGTGAAGCCTCACGAGATATATAACCTGGCCGCCCAGAGTCACGTAGCCGTCTCGTTTGAGAATCCGGAATACACTGCGGATACTGATGCATTGGGCAGCATGAGAATGCTTGAGGCGATCCGCATTACCGGGCAGGAAAAAAGCGCCCGTTTTTATCAGGCATCAACATCAGAGTTGTATGGAAAGGTTGTTGAGACTCCTCAAAACGAAAATACCCCGTTCTATCCACGTTCTCCGTATGCGGCCGCAAAACTGTATGCCTTCTGGATAACCGTCAATTACAGGGAGGCTTATAATATGTTTTCCTGCAACGGAATCCTGTTCAATCACGAATCGCCAATACGGGGAGAGACATTCGTCACCCGCAAAACCACCCGTGCGGTTGCCAGGATCGTGACCGGGCTTCAGGATTGTTTATATCTCGGCAATCTCAATGCCAAGCGGGACTGGGGGCATGCAAAGGATTACGTGGAGGCTCAGTGGCTCATGCTTCAACAGGAAGAACCGGAAGATTTTGTCATTGCTTCCGGGGTTCAGCATTCCGTCAGGGAGTTTACCGAGTTTGCATTTAAGGAGGTGAATATTTCACTGACCTGGGAGGGGGAAGGTGTTGAAGAACATGGTGTTGTGGTAGATGTTCCTCCAAAAAGCAGAGTCCGGCCTGGTGACGTTCTGGTGCGCATTGACCCCAGGTATTTCAGACCTACAGAGGTTGAGACATTACTTGGAGATCCCACAAAGGCCAGGGAAAAACTTAACTGGGTTCCAAAAATTTCATTTCAAGAGATGGTAGCTGAAATGGTTCGGAAAGATCTGGAGGAAGCCAAACGTGACAAGTTGTGCGAAACAGTCGGATTCAAGGTTCATGAACATTATGAATAGTTTAAGGGATGTGGAAATATTTTATGAACAGACTTTCTGATATAAAAATATACGTTGCCGGTCACAGAGGAATGGTTGGTTCCGCAGTGGTCCGGCGCCTTCAAGCTAAAGGCTGCGAAAACCTTATACTTCGTACGAGACACGAAGTGGATTTACTCGACCGTTCCCAGGTTATGGATTTATTTTCAAAGGAGAAGCCCGAACTGGTCTTTTTTGCAGCCGCAAGGGTAGGGGGGATTTTTGCCAATAGCACATTCCCGGCTGAATTCATTCGAGAGAACCTGGTGATTCAGGAAAACGTCATCCATTCCGCCTATCTTTCCGAAGTGAAAAGACTTTTATTTCTTGGGAGTTCGTGCATCTATCCACGGGAATGTCCTCAGCCGATCCGGGAGGAATATATGCTTTCCGGTCCCCTGGAACCGACGAATGAACCATATGCCGTGGCAAAAATTGCCGGGATCATTACCTGTCATGCGTACAACCGCCAGTACGGCACATCATTTTTGTCGGTTATGCCGACTAACCTCTTTGGTCCAAACGACAATTTTGACCTTAAGACCTCCCACGTACTGCCCGCACTGATAAGAAAATTCCATGATGCTGTTCAATCCGGTGCAGAATCAGTGACCGTCTGGGGAACCGGAAACCCCAGAAGGGAATTTCTTCACGTGGACGACATGGCAAGCGCCCTGATTTTTCTCGCACAATTACCTGATGGAATCTTCTGTCGGTTTGTCAGTGACCCGGAAAAAAGAGTCATTAACATCGGATCAGGCACGGACAACACAATCCGTGAACTTGCAGAAATTATTAAAGAAATCACAGGGTTTCGCGGCAAAATAGTTTTTGACGTTTCAAAACCTGACGGCACTCCCAGAAAGCTCCTTGACGTTACAAGACTCACCGAATTAGGCTGGCGCCCAAAATACGATCTAGAATCCGGCATCCGCCATGTTTACCAATGGTTTTTGACCAACATTTCCAGCTTTAAAGGGATTTGAAACTTCCGTATACTTCACCTTTCCCTGTTCTAAGGGTTCGCCCAAAAATAAATTTACATTTTCAGGTGTTGAGGCGCCCGCATGGCAAGGCGCGAGGAGGGCGAATAGCAGGGCTATTTAACCGACGAGCAACGCAGCCATGCGGGATGGATCGACGCATGAAAATGGGAAGTTATTTTTGGGCGAGCCCTACCTCTAATCTATGAAATACATTGCTGATCTTCACATTCATTCGCCTTTTTCGCGTGCTACCAGCAAGTTCGGCACCCTTGCAGGTCTCTTTGCATGGGCCCGTATCAAGGGTATAAATGTTGTCGGTACCGGCGATTTCACGCACCCCGGCTGGCTCAGCCAATTGAAGGAATATCTGGAACCCGCGGAACCGGGTCTTTTTAAACTCAAGGATGAAGACGTTCCGCCAATGCTTAGTAATGTCTCCTGCAATCCTATTCCCGTCCGATTCATGCTTACATCTGAAATCAGTTGCATTTACAAGCGAGACGAAAAGGTCAGAAAGGTACACAACCTCCTTTATGTGCCTGACTTTGAGTCTGTTGAAAGAATCAATGCAAAACTTGCCGCAATCGGGAACATCGAGTCAGACGGCCGTCCCATTTTAGGCCTTGATTCCAGGAATCTCCTTGAAATTCTCCTGGAACAGGCGCCTGAGGGTTTTTTTGTCCCGGCCCATATCTGGACCCCCTGGTTTTCGCTTTTTGGATCCAAATCAGGTTTTGATGCGATTGAAGACTGTTTCGCCGATCTGACCGATCATATCTTTGCCCTTGAGACCGGTCTCTCCTCAGACCCTGAGATGAACCGGATGATCTCGGCACTGGACAGGTTTACGCTTATTTCCAATTCTGATTGCCACTCTCCGTCCAAGCTTGGACGTGAGGCCAACGTATTTGATACTGATCTTGATTTTTTTTCGATCCGTGAAGCGCTTAAAAAACCTGAGACAGGAGGCTTTAAGGGAACAATCGAGTTTTTTCCTGAAGAGGGCAAGTACCATCTTGACGGACACAGGAAGTGCGGCGTATGCCTTGAACCTGAGGAAACACGAAAACTTAAATCCATATGCCCGGTCTGTGGGCGCAAATTGACTGTAGGCGTAATGCACCGTGTGATGGAACTGGCGGATCGAAAATCACCAAAATACCCGAAAGGAGATCCGGCCTTTCGCAGCCTTATTCCATTGCCTGAAGTCCTGGGCGAGATACTCGGACGCGGACCTGCCACAAAGGGAGTCCTTGCCCAGTACAGCCGGGTGATTTCATTGTTTGGTTCAGAGTTTGATCTGCTCTTTGAGATACCGATCGAAGAGATCAACACTCGTTATTCAACTCTGCTTGGAGAGGCGGTCAGCAGGATTCGAACAAACCGCGTTATCAAAAAACCCGGTTTTGACGGCGAGTTCGGGAAGATTCATGTATTTGACCAAGGGGAATTGGATAGTCTTGCCGGGCAGATCAGTCTTTTCTCAGGGCTTATGCCCCGGAAAAAGAAGGTGAAAAAGCCGCCTCCATCGCGTCTTCCGTTTGAAAAAGAGGAAACAGCCCCAAAAGCCGGCACGTCCGCAGCCAGGTCCTTGAATCCCGAGCAGAAAAAGGCTGCCGCAACTACTTCGGACAGGATCATAGTGTCAGCCGGACCAGGGACGGGAAAGACTTTTACTCTGGTAGCAAGGCTTTCGCATCTTCTTTCTAAAAGCAATGCAGAGCCTGACAAATTCACTGCAATCACGTTCACCAATAAGGCGGCGGAAGAGATCAGGACAAGGCTTTCAGATGAGGTAGGCGAAAAAAGCGCAAATGTGTTTGTGGGCACATTTCATTCATTCTGCCTTGACTGGTTTAGAAAAGATGATCCAAATATCATCGTTATAGGGGATGATATTCGTGATCTGCTCTTAAAAAGACTTTTTCCGAAAATGAATCAGGCCGCCGGAAGTGATCTCAAGACCAGGATATCAAATCACTTTTTTCACTTTACAACCGGATCACAAGATGACAACCAGGGTTTTTCGGAGCTACAAACATATCTTGATGAACTTGACCGGGTCAAGGGGATTGATCTTGACAGCGTAATTCCGTTTTTTGTTAGACGGCTTGCCCAGGATGACGCCTTTCGAAGGAAAGTCTCATCAAGTGTGGAGTATCTCTTTGTTGACGAGTTCCAGGACCTTAACAGGAGCCAGTATGAGCTGGTGGAGATGCTTGCGGAACATACAAATACAAAAGTTTTCGCAATCGGAGATCCGGACCAGGCTATTTACGGATTCCGCGGAAGCGACCTTAAGTTTTTTTATAATTTTTCAGAATCTCCTTCCGGCTCGACCACTACCCTGTCACTTACACGCAATTATCGTTCAGCCCCGGCCATAATCAAGGCGGCTACAGCAGTTATTTGCAACAACAGCCGGCAGGGACGGGAACCGCTGAAGCCCCGGCGCTCAATCGAGAGTCTAATCGAGTACTATTCGGCCGCAACATCCAAGGCAGAGGCGGAATTTGTCGTACGCAGGATCGAGGAAGTAATGGGCGGGATCAGCCATTTTTCAATAGAAACCGGCAGGGGCGGTGACAACACGCACGGCAAGGAAAAGAGTTTCAGGGATATTGCAGTCCTGTACAGGCTTTCAAGGCAGGCGTCGGATTTGAGTGAGGCCCTTTCCAGGAGGGGGATTCCATTCCAGCTTGTGGGGGCAACTCCATTTTTCATGAAACAGGGCGTGAGACCGGCCGGTTATCTGGCAAGGGCTGCCGCAGACCCTGGAGCAATACAGGAACACCTGGCCCTGTTAAAGGAAATACAAGGAATCGGGCCGGCAACTTTGAACACTCTGGAAAGAGAATTGGAACTGCGCAGTCCTGATTTTTTTTCTGCTGCAGGAAAAATTGCTCTTCCTCCCGGAATGGATAAAAAAATTGGACATGTCAAAAAACAGGTGGCGGTTTTTAAAGAAACCACTGCCAAAAAGGGGCTGTCTAAAGCCATTTTGGAATCATTTGATTTCCTGGCAATTGACCGTGACCTGCCGGAATCAGGAAGGCTTGTAGAGCTTGCAGGAGCATTCGGCAGTGACCTGGCAGCCTTTTCAAATCACCTGAAACAGAACACATCCGCCACGATCTACGACGATCGCGCCGAGTCGGTTGCATTGATGACCATGCATGGGGCCAAGGGGCTTGAGTTTCCGGTCGTATTCATATGCGGGGTCGAAGAAGGGATCATACCATATAATTCAGGGCACCGGGAATATGACCTGGAAGAGGAACGGAGGTTGTTTTACGTAGGCATGACCCGGGCCATGGACAAACTCATCCTGAGTTCATCCGCCACAAGAACAATCTTTGGAAAATTATCAAACCAGACCGAATCCCGTTTTATAAAGGAAATTCCGTCCCGTCTGCTCAAAAAGGCGGCCTGGAAGTCCGGAAAAAGAAAAAACAAGGCCGCGGTTCAGATGACGCTGTTTTAATGGACAATCCAAGCTTAAAAAATATCAGGACCGGAAACGTGAATGTAAGGAACAGAGAGGAAATAAAAGTAACTTTTCAAGAATTTAATACCTTAGAAAATATTTTCTGCGCGTTTTGGGCAGGAAATATTTTCGTGAAGGTACTTGTCCAGGACCTTTAAGGGTATTTTGGCACAACGCCCAAAAAGGTATATTTTAAAGATTGATGTGCTGCCAAGCGACAAGTGATACCTTTTTCAGTAGAGCGATTCCCTCTGTATCGCCACTATTTTGTTTGTAAGCGAGCAAGGCTGAAAGAATTGTGGCGTTGTAGAAGATAATACAGTTGGTGATCAGGCGGCTACATTCTTGCCAAATTTGTTGCTCAAACAAGGATTACAATCTCTCAAAAGCGAGCATCTACCGCTACCTCGGGGCTGAGAATACCGAAAATAAAAGTTGCGGCTAATCTTCACAATATACCTTTTTGGGCGTTGTGCCAAAATACCCAATTGGTCAATTACCGTGTGAAAAACAATTATTATATTGTAGATCGTCAATAACGTTCGGCATGAATATTGCTAGTCAAATTGCAACCACTTAATATTACTGCATTCAAGAAAAACTATTTTTGAAAAACACTTTATACGCCGAATCTATCTGTTTTTAACTGTCAAATGAAATCAGATAGTTATACATTATAGCAAAAAGCGTGCCGAACGTTATTGATTTCTTACACAGACACCTTTATAATTTATTCAAAGGCAACTCAAACAACTGGCTACCCGGAGTTAGTCCGTGCATCGAAGAATTTTATAAACACATGTATATATAAGAGGCTTCCAATTAGAGGCGCTATTTCTCACGGTGAGTTAATTCTCGGACATGACAATAAGATATTAATGGGTAAAGCATTCTTGGAAAGTTACGAATATGGTGAGGATCAAAATTGGATTGGGCTAATCCTTACTCCCTCTGCTTCGATGAAACTTAAATCAATCAATTTGGACCCATTAAGGCATGGCTTCATAAATCGTGACATCCCATTAAGGAAATTTTCTATTTTTGATCTTCTTAAAAGATGTAGATTTTAGATAAAATAATGTGAAATCTAACCTATAAAAATCAATTAATTCAAAAGAATTAACACTCTTTTTAGATTTACCAATAAATAAAATAATAAAGAAAAATGAAAAAATCAATCAGAAAATGGGGTCAAATCAAATGCTTTTGCTCTTCGTGCGTTTCCCATGATAAATATATATGAGTTTCCTGTAAGTTTGCTTTCTACATCTATAAATAACCCGCTAAAACCTAATATTATTCCGATCTGTGAACCTCTTACTCGTTGTTGTATGCCAAAAGGTTTCCTTTCAGCTATTATAGTCCTACCTTGAGACAGTTTTGCTTTGCCAGAATAGCGCCAGGATGCAAATCCCTGTTTGAAGAGAGTTAGTTTTTCATCTTTTTTGCTGAAAATTCCCTTTTGATACGAACCAAAACTGATGACGAACTTTTCTTTGGATCGGTCATCGAAACGCTCTTTGTTAAAAATATTATTTATAATACTGCCACTAGAAAATAAACTTCGTTTGCTGAAGATCCACTCTATTATTTTCACAAGTATTTCTCTTAATATCGGGGTCGTCGCAAACAATTCATTTGAACAGCAATCCTTAATCAATTTTAGAATTTCTTTATCGCTCTCTGCTTTCTCGATTTTATCCATTAAGTTGTTCAATGCTGTAGTAACTGATTTATACTCTTGATCACAGAGTTTATTTTGAGTAACACTTGCAGAAGCTGGAATCATGGCTACTGCTAAAAATAGAAATGTTGCTCCTATTGCAAATATTGCTTTATTTTTTATCATTTCAATGACCTCGTTAAGATCTTGTTATAGTAATGAATTGTTTTCAACCATTTATATAA
>JAIWHJ010000064.1:0-7847 GCA_048629695.1 Promethearchaeota archaeon | reverse complement strand
GAATTCCTTAAATATTCAATCTGGCTATGGCATAAATCATGCGCAAACATGATGTGATTTGAATAAATAGGTACTAACCCGGATAAACCGGAAAAGTGCCTATTTATCCCGCTTGCAGCGGGGAAGTTATGGTAACCACCGAGGGATATATGTTTTTCCCGCCGTTGGTGGGATCAGATGGGGAAACGCAATCCCGCGCTGCGCGGGACTAAAAAAGTTGAATCACCATTCATTCTTCGGAAACCCTTTCTATCACTGGCTTTCCGGGCATTGTAATAAATTTCTTGTGCTTTTTGTACAAGATTTAATTGTTAACTGTCTAACGTTTTTTGATGAATTCGGGATGAAAGTTTTAAGGAGGATATGATGGCTTTGGTTGAAATCGATAACATTTCTAAAAACTATCAGATGGGTGAGGTTCAGGTGCAGGCGCTCAGTAACGTATCCCTTTCTATTGATGAGGCTGCATTCGTATCGTTTGTGGGTCCCTCAGGAAGTGGGAAAACCACCATGTTGAACCTCATCGGATGTCTGGACAAGCCGACGAAAGGTAAAATTGTCGTAGACGGAAAACAGGTGAATGATCTGGATCGTAGACAGAGCGCGATCTTCAGGGGTTCCGTTTTCGGATTTATCTTCCAGGCGTTTAACCTTTTTCCGGTGCTCACCGCCTATGAGAACGTGGAATACCCATTGGTGATGCTCAAAAATGAGTCGGCGTTAAATCGTGAGGAACAGGTGCTTAAAGTCCTTGAAGCCGTGGGGATGCTCGATCAGAAAGATAAACGTCCCGATCAGCTTTCCGGTGGCCAAAAGCAGCGGGTCGCCGTGGCCCGGGCACTGGTGACCCGTCCGAAACTGGTACTGGCCGATGAACCCACGGCAAACCTTGACCACAAAACCGCCGTAAACGTCATCCGTCTTATGCGGGGCATGCGGGACAAATTCAACACGACCTTCATTTTCTCCACCCATGATCCGAGTGTCATGGGAGAAGCTGAGGTCATCCACACCCTTGAAGACGGCAGGCTTATCCACTCTAAACATAGTTCCGAAAGCGAAAAGGAGAAAAAATGATTCGAATTGTTAAAATAGCCTTTCGTAATCTCATGCGCTACAAGAGACGAACCCTGCTTACATCTATCCTGATCACTCTGGGAGTCCTGATGGTCATTTTGTTTTCAGGCCTGGCCGGCTCATTCAAGGCGATGATGATCGCCCAGATTACTGATGCCAATATTTCCCAGATACAGATTCATAAAAAGGGGTATGTCTCGTCCATGGATTCAATCCCTTTGAACCTCAACCTGAATAGTAAGGGATACGCCAAAATCGAAGATGTTTTAAAAAGTAATCCTTCTGTTGATGCCTGGGCGCCAAGGATAAAAATCGGTGCCATGCTGAGCAACTATTCAGAGACCACCAACATCCGGCTTAACGCCATTGATCCGGAAAAAGAGGTAAAGGTGTGTCCTGCCGTGGGGGACCGGATGACATTCGGTGAAAAGGACCAACGGAAGGAATTGATCCGTCCGGGTGAGGTCATTATCCCGGACAAACTGGCCAAGGGCATGAAAATCAAGCAGGGTGACACCGTGGTGCTGGTTGCCAACAACAAGGATGGCAGTGTAAACGGCCTCAATTTCACGGTTGCCGGGATTATAGAAAGCATTTTAGGTCCCCAGGGCAAAGAAGGCTATATGCATATCAAAGATGCCCGCAACCTGTTGCGTATGGAACAACCGGAGATCACGGAAGTGGCCGTGCGCCTGAATGATTTCGATATGCTTGATTCCGTTTATGAGGATCTCAAATCGGCCTTGGCGAAATTTAAAAACAAAAATGAACAACCGGCTTTTGAAATCCATACCTGGGAAAAACTTTCCCCCTTTTATAATATCTCCAAAATGATCGATCTTATGTCCGTTACAATGAAACTCATTATGATTTCAATTGTGCTGATCAGTATTTTAAATGTTATGATCATGTCCGTTTATGAGCGGATTAGAGAGATCGGCACCATGGCAGCCATCGGAACGACACCAGGCAAAATCATGGCCCTCTTTCTGACCGAAGGATCCATTCTCGGGTTGATCAGCATTGCGGCCGGTAATATTATCGGTCTTTCAGGAATTTTCATACTAAATATCTATAAAATCCGGTTTTCTTTCAGCAGAATGGAGAACATTCCGCTGTCACCCTCCGTCAGCTTTACCGAATTGTTCTGGTTGTCGAGTGTTGTCTTGCTTGTTTCCGTTTTGGCCAGCCTGCAGCCAGCCTATAAGGCCTCAAAGATGGAACCGGTAGATGCCCTGAGGCATGTGTAGTAATCAACGGAATTATAACCCCGAGAAAGGTAGTTTATACTGTGTCGTGATCACGGGGTGTTGACAATATTGGAGTAATGGAGTGTTGGAGTAATGGAAAACAATAATAGCAATCCTTATTCCTGCCTCAAAACTCCAATATTCCATCACTCCAATACTCCAGAAAGCCCCAACTTTGCAAAAATGCACCTGAAACGGAAAAACCTTTGTTTTGGTCAAAGGCCCGAAACTTATCCCATGGGAGGAAGATAATGGTAAAATTACTATCGATGATTTTGATGTGTTTGTGCATTGCCGTACCGGCGTATTCGGATGATGGGAATGCAATCCTTCAAAAGGTTGATCGCAACCTCAACCCGGACAGTTTTGAGATGTACCGTAAGCTGATCAATCTTGAACCGGACGGCTCGAAAAAAGAGTTCATTATGTTCACAGTTAAAAAAGGCCGTGACCAGGTTGCATCCGTTTTTTTATCCCCTGCCAGTGAAAAAGGGCGGGCCACTTTGCGGTTGGGGGAGAACATGTGGCTTTACATTCCGAATGTAGGCAAACCGATCCGCATCACCAGCCTCCAGTCGGTGACCGGAGGAATATTCAACAACGCTGATATCATGCGGCTTGACTACAGCGCTGAATACAATTGCGAAAAAATGGAGCAGCAAGAAGGCCTTTTGGTACTTTATTTAAAAGCCAAAACCAGATCCGTTGCCTATGACAGCCTTAAAATGTGGGTGGACGATAAAAAGCTTCTTCCTAATACAATCGAATGTTTTGCTTCTTCCGGAATGCTGATCAAGACACTCTATTTTAAAAAAGTTCAGGATTTTGGCGGCGGTATTGTGCGTCCTGCCGTGATTGAGACGGACAGCCCATTACATAAGGGATATAAGTCGATCATGATTTTTGCCAAGATGAAGAAAAAAGAGCTTCCCGATGAAGTCTTTACCCTTAACTTTCTTTCAAAAGTTGAAAGCCTGAGATGAATAGGGGAACGTAAAGTTGAACAAGACGCTGTTCGCCTTTAGCGTGTACATGTTGGGCTTATTTTTAACTTGTCTGCAACCGGCTTTTTGCCAGGACGACTATCAGTTTGATCTGTCGGAAATTGAAAAGGAGATCGAAAAAAAACCATACTACATCGGCGGTTTTCTTGAGTTCAGGCCGGTTCTTTTCGGCCTGGATCGTGATTCTGCCTTCCACAAGCTTCGATTCTTTGATCAGGACGAAGGGTCAACCCTGGAACAATATAATTCTCGTCTTCGCCTCGAGGGAAGCTATCAGAAGGGCATTGCGAGTCTTTATTTCAGAACTGACAGTAAGCTCTGGTACGACTATCAGGGTTGGGACGGGGACATTACTTTTCTGGAAGGGTATTTTGCACTAAAACCAGGACCGAGTTTTGCTCTTGAGGCCGGCAAAAAGGTCGTCCAATGGGGGAAAGGCTATGCTTTCAATGCCGTGAATTTTGTTTCACGCCCCAAAGACCCTGATGACCCCACCGAGCCCGTAGAGGGGTATTATCTTGCCGTTGCCGACTGGATCAAGAGCTTTGGAGGTCCTTTAAAAACGCTGGCCTTCACACCGGTAATCCTGCCGGTCACGGAATCCATAAACGACGATTTTGGTAAACCGGACCATATCAATTTCGGCGCCAAACTTTACGGCCTTCTCTGGGACACCGATATAGACATCCTTTTTTTCACCGGGGAGAGCCGAACCACCAGTTACGGTCTGGATTTTGCCAGAAATATCACAGCAAACTTTGCGGTTCACGGGGAATTTGCGTGGCTCCCCGGGTTTGATAAGAAATCCATAGACAGCCAGGGGCATCTCTACACCGAAAAATCGGATATCCTGAAATATCTTTTCGGTATTCGATATCTTACCACCAACGATATGACGTTCATCATTGAATACTATCACAATGGCGCAGGTCTTGACGAGGAGGACGCTGATAATTTTTACAGGTTTGTTGACAGGGCATACGATACGTATCTTTCCACCGGAAATAGTTCTGAGCTTAACAGGGCAGCTCAGTTATCCCAAGGAACTTTAGTTGCCGCCAAACCGATGCGCGACTACCTCTATTTTCGAGCCAGTTGGAATGAACCATTCGATATCCTTTACTTTACCCCGGCAGTTTTCTCGATAATCAATTTAAACGATCGAAGTCTGTCTATAACTCCGGAACTTCTGTACAAACCCATAACCAACCTGGAATTAAGATTACGTGGCGCCTTTCTGGTAGGAGGCAAGTATACCGAATACGGCGAAAAGATGAATGATTATAAGATTGAATTGAGGGTAAGGTATTTTTTTTAACCTGAAACTTAGGGCCGTGGAAAGAAAAAAGGGGATAGATCATGACAGATTTCAGACAGCGATTTGAAAAAGCCTTTGAGGCCTTTGCCCATCTGATCTACAGGTGGCGGTGGGTGGTTCTTTTACTCATGCTCTCTGTTGCAGCAGGCCTTGCCTCACAGATGCCCAGGCTCACCTCGGCAACATCCAACGAAAGTTTTCTCCGGTCTGATGACCCCATTTTACTCGCATATAATAACTTTCGAGATCAGTTCGGCCGCGATGAATTGATCATCATCGCCATCCAGCCTCCCGATGTCTTTGACCTGGAATTTCTCAAAAAACTTAAGGCCCTGCACGAAGACATCGAAGCAAAAGTTCCCCATGTGAATGAGATCACCAGCCTTGTAAATGCCCGAAATACCCGGGGAGAAGGGGATCAGTTAATCGTAGAGGACCTGTTGGAAAAATGGCCTCAGAACAAAGATGATCTGATGGTCCTGAAAAAACGGGTGATGTCCAACCCTCTCTACCTCAATCGTCTTATCTCCGAGGATGGCAGATTCACCACCATAGTCATACAGACCAACAGTTTTTCCGACGAAGGCAATGATCTGGACGTCACGTCAGGTTTTGATGACGCTGAAAAATCTTCTAACGACAGTCAAAAAGCCGGGCCTGTTTTTTTGACTGAAAAAGAAAACGCTGCCGTTGTCATGTCCGTCAACAAGATTGTGAAACTCTATCAAGGCGATGATTTCCGCCTCTACTTAGCCGGTTCGCCGGTCGTAACAACCATGACAAAGATCTCGATGAAAAAGGACATGATGCTTTTCATAATACTGGCTGTCCTGACAATCGGCTTGTGCCTGTTCCTGATGTTTCGCCGATTGTCAGGGGTTGTCCTGCCGCTTTTGATTGTCATACTTACCCTGATCTCCACCCTGGGGCTTATGGCTTTGACTGGCGCCCCCGTCACAACAGTAACCATGGTGCTTCCATCGTTCATCCTGGCCGTTGGCGTTGGGGCCTCAGTTCATATTCTCGCAATATTCTATCGATACCTCGGTAAGACCGGCAAAAAGAAAGATTCCATCATCCATGCTATGGGTCATTCCGGCCTTGCTATTGTTATGACAAGCTTGACAACTGCTGCAGGCCTTGCCTCATTTTCCACAGCCGAAGTAGCCTCTGTTGCAGACTTAGGTGTCTTTGCAGGCGTTGGTGTCATGCTGGCGCTTTTCTACACCATTATCCTTATCCCTGCCCTTCTCGCCATCATCCCGATCAAAGCAAAAAGTCGTCCACAGGACCACAGGTCTTTATTTGACAGGTTTCTTGACAAGATCACGGATTTTTCCACCGGCCATCCCAGGGCTATTGTGGCTGCAAGTGCCGCACTGATTATCATTTCCCTGATAGCCGCCACACGACTTAATTTTTCCCATGATGTTTTAAAGTGGCAGCCTGAGAAATCACCTGTCCGCATAGCCACGCAAAAGATCAACGATGAACTCAAGGGATCGGTCACTCTCGAGGTCATTCTGGATACAGGCCGTGAAAACGGCCTGTACGATCCGGTTATCCTTAAAAAACTCGACCGCCTGGCAGAGGAGATCGAACAGATTGAACAGGGGGATCTGTTTGTCGGCATGGCCTCTTCAGTGGCCGATATCCTCAAGGAGATCCATCAGGCCTTGAATGAAAACAGGCCTGAATTTTATTCCATCCCTGACAACCCAAAGCTGATTCCCCAGGAGTTTCTCCTCTTTGAGAATTCGGGTTCAGACGACCTGGAGGACGTCATAGACTCCCGTTTCCAGATTGCCAGGTTCACCATCAAAGTCCCCTGGCTGGATGCTCTCAAGTATGCTCCTTTCATGAAGGATATTGATACCCGGTTCCGCGCCGCATTCGGCAAGGATGCCGATATCACCATCACCGGGCTGATGACCTTGTTCTGTCGCGCCCTCACTGCGGCCATTCATTCCATGGGCAAAAGCTACCTCATCGCCGCGGGGGTCATCACCATCATGATGATACTTCTCATCGGAAGTCTCAGGATCGGCCTGATCAGCATGCTGCCCAATCTGGCTCCTATCATTGTAATCATGGGCGTCATGGGCTTGTTCGGCCTCCCCTTAGATATGTTTACCATGCTCATCGGTTCCATTGCCATCGGTATGGTCGTGGATGATACTGTTCATTTCATGCATAATTTCAGGCGTTATTATCATGACACCAGCGATGTTACCGAAGCAGTCCGCCAGACCCTTCACACCGCCGGCAGGGCCATGCTGGTCACCAGTGTTGTTTTGTCGATCGGATTCTTTGTCCTCATGCTTGCGTCCATGAATAACGTCTTCTATTTTGGAATGCTTACAGGAATTACCATTTTGCTTGCCCTGTTAGCCGATTTCCTGCTCGCCCCGGCCTTGATGGCTATAGTCATCAAGCCGCATGTCCGTAACAATAAGGAGGTTTGATATGATGAAACACAGATCCACTCACAACATTTTTTTTACCCTGACCCTTTGCCTGCTACTTGTGGCCATCGCATTGAACGCTGCCCCGGCGTCAGCCGGTGAGCTGACCGCCCGGGAGATCATGGAAAAAGCTGATGCCCGGGACGATGGCGACAACATGATAGCAAACATGGAGATGGTCCTTATCGACAAAAAGGGCCAGGAGCGTGTCCGCAAGATCAAGACTTTCTCCAAGGACAAGGGTAAAGACACTTTAAAGCTCATGTTCTTCATGGAGCCTGCTGATGTAAAGGATACCGGATTTCTCACCTATGACTATTACAGCGGCGAGAGAGACGATGACCAGTGGCTTTATCTGCCGGAGCTCCATAAGACCAAGCGGATAGCATCTTCAGACAAATCATCGGCCTTCATGGGCTCGGATTTTTCCTATGCCGACATGACCAAAAGGGTTCTTGACGAATGGAAGTACAAACTCCTCAAAGAAGCCGAAGTCCGCGGTCACAAGGTCTGGCTTATCGAGGCCATGCCGGCAAACAAGACCATTGAAGACCGCTACGGCTATACCAAGTCGGTCCTCTTTGTCCGGCAGGATATCTTCATGGTGGTGCGTGCTGTTCACTGGGTGAAAGAGGGCAAAAAGCTTAAATATCTTGATATAAAGAAACTGGAACAGATCGATGGTATCTGGGTTGGAACGGAAATCCACATGAAGACCAACAAGGGCAAGCAG
>JAIWHJ010000063.1:0-7927 GCA_048629695.1 Promethearchaeota archaeon | reverse complement strand
CACTGGATTAGGCCATAGGAAATGGGGTATTGGAATGCCGGATTGTTGGAGTATTGAGTATTAGTAATTCCAAGAATTCCATTGTTCCAACATTCCATTTCCCCAGGTTTGTTATCCCAAAACCCTTAATCCAAACACAGAAGTTATGCGTTTTTAACCCATTATTCCAACATTCCATTATTCCATGAAGGTAGCAAAAGCCGACTGTCGCCAAAAGACTAATGAATACAACAGATTGTACAAATTACGAGACGTCAAAATTAGAATGTTGTGAATTAATATGATCATAGCAGTTTCCATAATGAGGGTTGACAGACATCGCCGTGGATGGTATCTAGATGTTATCCTACAATGGAGGCATATAAAATATGCATACTCAAAAAGTAGCTATTACTATTCCGAAAGAATTGGTAGTTATGATCGATGACATCAGTAAAAAAAAGGGGCTATCCAGAAGCAAGTTTATCTCCGAAATACTCAGGGAAATGGTCATGTCAGAAAGAAACCGTCATGTCAAGGACGCTTACGACCGGGTCTTTTCAGATGAATCAATAAGAAAAGAACAGCTTGACTGTGCTATATGGTTTGAAGGATTGGGAGCTGAAGAGGGCCAGGAATGGTAATCCGGAAAGGTTCTATTTATTGGGTAGATTTTTCACCGGGGAAAGGCTCCGAACCAATGGGCAGACGGCCAGGGCTTGTTGTTCAAAATGATCTACTGAACGACAGCAAATTGAATACGGTTATTGTGGTGGCAATTACGTCAACTTTGAAATTTGGCGAACTGCCGGGCAATGTGATCCTGCGAAAAGGAGAAGCAAATCTTCCCAAAAGATCGGTAGTTAATATGACACAAATAAAAACAGTGGATAAGGTCAGCCTCAAAGAAAAGATCGGCAGCCTTACGAAAGACAGGTTTGCCGAAGTTTACGAAGGCATGAAACTTGTTATGGATATTCCTTAATCTCCGCCTTCCCCTTATTTCCTTGAACCTTTGACCCCCTGAACCTTGAACAAAGAAAGCATTGTAATCTATATCAGCATGTTCGTGATGGGCGGATGCGGGCTGGCGTATGAATATACCATGAGCCGGGTCGCGTCCGACCTGCTCGGCAATTCGGTCAGGCAGTGGGCTATTATAATCGGCGTGATGATGTTCTTTATGGGCATTGGATCGGATGCCCAGAAATATTTAAAAGAAAAACGGCTTATCGACAAATTCATCCTTGCCGAGATAATCCTGGGGCTGATCGGGGGATTCGGTCCCATTGCAATGCTGTACACATTCGGCACACACCAGGGTTATTATATCCTGGTACAGTATGCATTCATAAGCACAATCGGACTTCTTATAGGTTTTGAGATCCCACTTCTCATCCGCATAAACCAGGCATACACAAGTGAACTCAAGATGAATCTGGGCGGGGTCCTGAAAATGGACTACATCGGAGCGCTTTGCGGCGCGCTGGTCTGGATATTCCTGCTTCCCAAATTTTTTACCCTGATTGAATCCGCGTTTGTTTTAGGCATTCTGAACGTAACGGTCGGAGGGTTTACACTTTATTATTTCCGCAGGCTTGCCAAATGGAGAATAAGGCTCTCATTTATTACAGTCTGCTGCCTTATCTCCCTTTCCTATGGTCTTGTCATGGCCCAAAATTGGACCAGTCATGCGGAACAATGGTTGTACCGGGACAGAATAGTATTTTCAAAGACCACTCCGTATCAGCATATCGTGATCACTGAATCCAGGTCCAATGACACCAATTGCTATATCAATGGACATCTCCAGTTCAGCGGAGCTGATGAGTTTATATACCACGAAAACCTTGTCCACCCGGCATTTGCGATTGCTCCGCGACATAAAAACGTTCTGATCCTGGGCGGCGGCGACGGCATGGCATTGCGTGAGGTGCTGAAATATCAGGATGTAGAATCCGTTGTTCTATGCGATATCGATCCGATGATGACCCAACTTGCACGGGAAAACAGCTATTTTACAAAACTGAACAATAACAGCCTGGCAAATTCCAGGCTGACTATTCTAACCAATCACGCTCTTCTGGAATCCGGAGAAGAGCGCCTTCTTGTGCCTGATCAAAGAACAAGATTTCAGCACCGCACCGAAGAATCGGTTAAAATTAAGATAATCAACATGGATGCGGCCGGATTCGTGGAACAAATTTCAGGAATGTATGATATCATAATCATGGATTTTCCGGACCCGAGCACGCCTGAACTTACAAAACTCTATTCAACGGTATTTTATCACCATGTTGCCAAAAAACTCTCCGCAGACGGAATAATGGTGCAGCAGTCTACGTCGCCGGTTCATGCCAAAGAGGCATTTTTGTGTATCGGCAGGACAATGACCCAAAGCGGTCTTGCCATAGTCCCGTATCACGACAATATACCCTCTTTCGGGGAATGGGGCTGGTGGATCGGCGGCAGGAATAATTTGTATTCCAAAGAAAAAATAAGGCGACTACTTGAAAACATAGATAATTTTGAAGTAATGACCAAATATCTGACGCCTGAACTTGTCAAGGCGTCAATTCAATTCGGGAAAAATCAACTTTTCACAGAATCTGCCGACATAAATATGCTTGCCGATACCATACTCTATGATTATTATCTCACCGCATGGAAGAGAAATTAAAAATTACGAATGATGAATTACGAATAAAGGAGACTATTATTCATCATTCATCATTCATAATTCATCATTACATAACCGGAGGTATATTTTGAAAGAACGAACAATGATGATCCTTGCCGGGGTTTTTCTTTTCGTCGGGGTCGCAAGTTTTCTCTTTTCATCCTCGCCTGAAAAGGCCAATTACGACGTCACTGTGCAGAATATCAGCAGCACAGCTGCGGACGGGCTCGACCTGAAGGCTGTCGGCGAACTGGTCAAAAAGGCCAAGGATGCCGAGGAGCTGGAAAAGCTGATAAATTCAAAAGAAGAAGGACTTAACAACTTAGACCTGAACGAGGACGGCAAGGTGGATTACATTTCCGTTGACGAATACGGAAACGACAAGGTCAAGGGCTTTTCTCTGACCACCGAGCCGACGCCGGGGGAGACCCAGGAGCTGGCAACCATTGATATCGAGAAAACAGGTGATGACAAGGCCCAGATGGAAATCCAGGGCAATAAGCAGATATACGGCAACAATCACTATCATCACAGCCATTTCGGCATAATGGACATGCTGCTTCTCGGGTACCTGTTCCGGCCGCACGGACTTTTCATGTCGCCTTTCGGCTATGGCCATTACCCGCAGGGATATTCCTCCTATAATACAGCGCAGCCCCAGTCTTACCGTTCAAAAACCGCCGCCGCAACCAGATCATCCAACATGAAATCCGCGTCCGGCAGTTCTATAAAAGGCAAGGCCGCATCGCCCAATGCAGGCCGATCGGCATCAAGCATCAAGGCGCCCTTAAAAAACCCAACTGTATCCCAAAAAAGCTTCCAAACACGAAATCCATCAAAAACCGTCAGCAGAGGCGGATTCGGCCGCACAGCCAGTACGAAAACAACAAGCGCAACAAGCAGGCCGTCAAGACCGTCTGTACGTTCGGGAGGATTCGGTCGCAGCGGCGGATCATACGGAGGGAAATAGGGGGTTTTGAATGATGAATGATGAATTATGAATGATGAATGGCGAGTGTATGGTAAGCCCTGATTTCAGAAAATGTCATTAACCTTTAACCTAATCCACCTAAGCAGTTACCAAATTTTATTATAAATTCGGGAGTTTTCCATGATTGAATTACTCACAGACATGATAGATTTTAGACCGATTTTGGACCTTTTCCAGCCACAATCAGCAGCCTATCTGCTGATTATACTGGTAATACTTTTTGTTGGGAAAAAAGTCGACGAATTGCTTACGCCATACGATCTGAACAAGGAACTTACGGAAATTGACAACAAGGCGGTGGCTGTTTCATTTGCCGGCTACCTGTTCGGACTGGGAATTATCATGTGGGGTGTGCTGTCCACGGACCCTTCCGAAACAGCGCACGCCTCCAATTCCAGATACGCGGATATAATGGACACCATACTATGGGGTGGAATCGGAATCGCACTTCTCCAGATTGCCCGTATAGTAAATCAAAAAATACTGCTCCCCAAGTTTGACAGCATAAAGGAGCTGATTACTGACCGGAATGTGGGAACCGGGGCAGTTGAATGCGGCGCCTTTATCGGTTCCGCTTTCATCATCAAGGCAGCGCTGTCCGGCGAGGGCAACGGCCTGGACGTAGATATCACATCTACCCTTATATTTTTCGCCTGCGGCCAATTGGCGTTTGTGCTTTACGGTTCTATATATCAAAAAACAACCCGTTTCTGCCTTCACGATGAGATAGAAAAGGATAATGTATCCGCAGGCGTAGCCTTTGGAATGAGCCTGGTCGCAAGCTCCATTCTTTTGTCGGGATATATCATGCGCTACGACTCTCTGCCTGGCTTTGCAGTATGGTTTGTAATAAGTGTTTTCTTTCTCGTGACATGCAGGTACCTGTTGGATAAAATCATTCTGCCCGGTTCTCTCCTGGATGAAGAAATAAGCCGTGACCAGAATTGGGGCGCAGCGCTCATAGAAGGAGGAATGGCAATTGTCATCGCGCTCCTGGTAAACGCAGCATTTTTTTAAATAACTCCATGAACCTTTGTAAATATTCGGCTTGATGCCGGAAAATAGCTAAAACCACCAAATTGTAAATATTTGGCAGCGCTTCACAGGGAGGTGAGCAGGCTGTCCAGCAGATAAGCGCAGACTTCGATACATATCGGTATGCTGGACAGCCTGATCGCCTTCCTGTGGAGTGCTGACGAATATTTACCCTAAGGTAATCTTGTCATGACTCAGAAACAGTTTACAATCTCTGAAGAGCAAAAAAAACAATATGCCGGGTTGTATCTCCTTGACTACATGGTCACCGAATCGCACACATTTCCGCTCCTCCTGGAAGAGGACGACACTGACCTTGAACCGGTTCTGGAATGGCTTCTCTCAAAGGATTATATCGGTATAATCGATAACGAGCGCTACGAACAGACTGTAAACGGAAAAGCAGCCCTGTCCCTGTTCATGACACGGTACAAGGAATTCTTAAAAACGTTTGACATCTTTTCCGCGGTTGACCTTGGGACAGGAGAATTCGCGTTTGCATCCTGTGACGAATTTAAAAATGAAACCGAATGGCGCAATTTTCTAAATAATGAGCAATGGGACGACCTACGGGTGGCGGTAGCTGAATACAGGGACATGGACCCGGTTGAAATTGTATTCATGAGCTTTATCAACGAAAACCGATTCGGCAAAAACGAGACAGGCTGGCAGTTCGACCTGCTCCTGGGCACGGTCTGGGACGAAATCCTTGAGATAGCTGACACGGCTATCCGATGGCAGGAATTGGGGTGGGAGGATGAGCAGGGAAGTGTACGCGCCGAGGATGTGATTAAAGATATAATCAACCAGGGAACCGAAATCATGAACCGGATTCATGCACAAGATGATTAATGCCTATAATACTGCATTTATGGAAAAAATTTTTTAAAAGTACACTGTTACGATTCCGGTTAATCAAGGTCATCATGCTGGTGGTCTGCCTGAATCTTTTCTTTGGTTTACTTTTCTATCTTGCCGAAACAAAGGTACAGGAAGGCCTATCACTTTATGACGGGATCTGGTGGGCGATGGTCACCATGACGACCGTCGGGTACGGTGATTACTACCCCCACTCCCAAATCGGACGTTTCCTGGTATCCTTCCCCTGTATGCTTGTTGGAATAGGTGTTGTCGGCTACCTGGTCGGTGTTGTTGCTGATTCGGTAATTAATGAGTTGACCAGAAAAAAAAGGGGACTTGTGAAGATCAAAGAAAAAAATCACATAATAATCTGCAATAATCCCGGCACAGACAAAATCCTGGCTCTTGTTACAGAACTTAAACTGCATCCGGATTACACTGATTCCGTTTTCGTACTCATCACAGACAATTTAACCGAACTGCCCGAAGATCTTGTTAAAAAAAACATCCGCTTTGTAAAAGGCGACCCCATCAGGGAAGACGTTCTGGTTAACGCGAATGTCTCAGAATGCAAAGGGGTGTTTGTCCTTGCCGTTGACCCGATGAATCCTCAATCCGATGCCAAAAACTTTGCAACCGCCACGATAATTGAACTTATTGAACGGGAAATAGGCCGGCCCATCATAGTAGTCGTAGAAATGGTCAGGAGTAATAACATTCCCATGATGAAACGTTCCATGGTCGATGGTATTGTTTCAACCGAGGGAATAACCGACTGCCTCATGGTCCAGGAGTTTCTGTATCCCGGCGTTCATGACATCATTCAGCAAATAGTAAGCAACACAGTGGGCAGTCAGTTCTATATCTTTGACACCACTTTGCAGGGTCACACAGTGTTCGATATCCAGGTGGCCGTGCTCAAGCACCCCGCAAATCTGCAGGTGATCGGCATTATCAGGCAAGGGAAACCCATTTTAAATCCAGCAAAAAAAGTGGTCATCAAACAGGACGACAAGCTGATCATGCTTGCTGAAAACAAACGTGATTTTGAATCAATTGAAAAAGATATACTGAACCAAAAAAAATAGGAACGGAGGCTACTCTTATGAGCAACGACGTGATTATTGCCACACACAGACATGACAAGTTCGACGAATTTCTCGAACTTCACGATTTTGTGGTGGAAAAGGTTGGAGAATTTATTTACAAAATTACCAGGGAAGAGGAACTGCCGGTATTTATCAATATCGACGGCAACAATATGTTCTTTGAGGTGGATCTCGGCAATGTCAGCGCATTTGCAGACAAGGATTTTTGTTTCAAACTCCTTGACCTGAACACCAAAATTCTTCCTGTAAGTTTCGGGATAGACAGCACGAATCCGGATGACATCAGGCTCGTACTGGTGGAAAGCCGTGTGACAGGCAACCTTAATGACGAGGAACTCCTGTCGGTCTTTGACTCTCTGGAACTGGCTGTTGACAGGGCGGAAGAACTGCTGGCGGAATACATCGGCTAACATTTGTATTCAAGTTCTTTGCTATTATGATTCCACAAATGAGACCCGCCCCCAAAAGGGGTGAGTTGTTTGGAAGGTGAAAAAAAATGAGTATATTTTCAAGAATATTCAAAGTCGGACAGGCAAAAGTAAACAAGGTTGTTGATAAGCTGGAAAAGCCTGAACTCATGCTTGAACAGGCTATTCGCGATAAGGAAAATCAGATAAAAGAGGCAAAAAAATCCGTTATGCAGTGTATTGCCACCGAGAGGCAGACTAAAAGTCTTATTCAAAAAGATAAGGCTGATCAGCTCCAGTGGGAACAGAAAGCCGAATCAGCGCTAAAGGCGGGCAGGGAAGAACTGGCGGTAAAAGCCCTGAACCGAGGCAGCGAACATGAGCAGAAGGCGGCTGCGCTTGATGGGCAGTGGCAGACCCAGCGGTCCAGTGTTGACGCACTTAAGCAGGACATCTCCAAAATGGAAGATGAACTTGCTGAATTCAAACGTAACAAGGATTTTATAATCGCTCAGAGCCGTGCGGCTGAAGTCAAGAAACAGATTTACCAGGCCAAGGCCAATATGAGCAAGGACAGCAGTCCGGACGACCTGATGGCACGCCTTAAAGCAAAGTCGGAGAGGGCCGGATTAGAAGCGGATGCCGCCAAGGAGATGGCGGATTCATTCAGCGGCGGGGATTCGCTTGACAAGGAATTTGAGCAGTTGGGAACAACAACCGCCTCGGCCGGGGTACATGATAAGCTGGCTGCGTTAAAGGCCAAGATGGGAAATTGAGAGTAATCGTCCATAGGCGCCCCATCCGGAGTCTCGCAGGCTCGTTTATACACATGCACGCGCCCAGAGGAAGTGCCCTTGGGGTGCGA
>JAIWHJ010000062.1:0-7969 GCA_048629695.1 Promethearchaeota archaeon | reverse complement strand
TGAAGGGCATAAACTCCAGGCCGGCGAACTATAAAACCTATGTGAACCGGACTGATCGCACCCCAAGGGCACTTCCGTTGGGCGCGTGCAGGTAAGCGAGCCTCCGGATGGGGTGCCTGTGAACGATTACATCTAGGCTGCAGCGTAGACTTCGATAATAGCATCAATATCATCCGCTACCAGGGTTTCCTTTTCAAGGAGTGCCTCGGCAAGGTCTTTTAAGGTTGCCAAATTTTCGGTGAGTAGATCAGTGACCTTTTTTTGGGATGAAAGCACGAGTTTTGTAACCACCTCGTCAATTTTAACGGCGGTGAATTCGCTGTAATCACGGTGTTTTGCGATTTCCCGGCCAAGAAAAATCTGTTCTTCCTTTTTACCGAATGTGATCGGACCGAGTTCTTCGCTCATTCCCCATTCGCAGACCATTTTTCTAGCGATCTCCGTAGCCCTTTCGATATCATTTCCCGAACCGGTTGTGATCTCGTTAAATTTTAGCTTTTCTGCCACCCTGCCTCCAAGCAGTATGCAGATATTATTCAAAAGATAGTTCTTTGCCTGTGTATGCATTTCGTCGATCGGAAGCTGCTGCGTCAGACCGAGAGCTCTGCCCCTCGGGATGATAGTCACTTTGTGAATAGGATCCGTGCCGGGCAGCAGCTTGGCCACCAGGGCATGCCCGGCCTCGTGATAGGCTGTAATCTTTTTTTCCTTTTCCGTAATCAGCATGCTTTTACGTTCAGCGCCCATCATCACCTTATCCCTGGCCCTTTCCATATAATCCATGTTCACCTTTTCCGCATCAAACCGGGCAGCCAGTAAAGCGGCTTCATTTATCATGTTTTCAAGATCCGCTCCTGTAAATCCCGGGGTTCCCCTGGCCATGACTTTCCAGTCCACGTCATCGGCAAGCGGGACTTTTGCAGCGTGAACTTTCAGGATTTCTTCCCTGCCCTTTATGTCGGGCATGGGCACAATAACCTGCCTGTCAAAACGGCCGGGCCGCAGCAACGCCGGGTCCAGCACATCCGGACGATTTGTTGCTGAAATAATGATCACGCCTTCGTTTGATTCAAAACCGTCCATCTCCACCAGAAGCTGATTCAAGGTCTGCTCCCGTTCGTCGTGACCGCCCCCGAGGCCTGCGCCCCTGTGCCGTCCCACTGCATCGATTTCGTCAATAAATATGATGCATGGTGCGTTTTTCTTGCCCTGGTTGAAAAGATCCCTTACCCTGGATGCCCCGACACCCACGAACATCTCTACAAAGTCTGATCCGCTTATTGAAAAAAACGGCACTTCGGCCTCCCCGGCAATTGCCTTTGCCAGCAGAGTTTTGCCGGTTCCAGGTGCGCCTGCCAGGAGTACGCCCTTGGGAATTCGACCGCCCAGTTTGGTAAATTTTTTCGGATTTTTTAAGAAATCGATTATCTCGGCAAGTTCTTCCTTGGATTCATCAATGCCTGCCACATCCTTGAAGGTGAACTTGCTTTCTTCAGAGTCCATGCGCCTGGCCCGGCTCCTGCCGAAAGACATTGCCTTTCCGCCGCCCATCTGCATCTGCCGCATGAAAAAAATCCAGACGCCGATAAGCAGCAGCATCGGAAACCAGGAGACCAGGATTGTGATATACCAAGGGGTTTCTTCCTTCTTTTTGACCTGGATGTTTACTCCCGCCTGCCTGAGCTGGGGAATGAGTTCGACATCCTGTGGAGCAATGGCCTTAAAAGAACCGCCTGCGGTTGATGATCCCGTGATTTCATCGCCCTTTATAATTACCTGGCTCACAGCGCCTGATTCAACGCTTGACATAAAATCACTGTAGCTCATTTCCACAAGCCTGATTTGCGGTTTGTTAAAAAGGTTAAAAAGCACGATCATGGTCAGACCAATCACAAGCCACATTGACAGATTTTTATAAAACGAATTCAAGAGATTTCTCCTAAAGAAAAAGTATTATTACAAAACATCACTACAATAAGTCATTAAGATGAAAAAGTCCAGTCTCCAGCCTGAAAAGAAAGTGAATTTCCGGATTGTCAAAGTAAATGGAATTTTTTATAACACCATTAAAAATACTCCTGTATCGATTTGACCTCCATGGTTTTTTCCATAAGCTCGGCCATTGCCCTGACCATGGATTCCGCGGCAGCCGTGGTCGTGGAATAGGGCAGATGGTAAAAAAGGGCGGCCCGCCGGATTAAATAAGAGTCTTCCGTGGTCCTGGTTCCCATGGATGTGTTCACTATCCACTGGATTTCATTATCGTGTATCTTGTCAAGCACGTGCGGCCTGCCCTCGGATATTTTGAATACCGGGGTGCATGGTATTTCATGATCAGCCAGAAATTTTGCAGTTCCCTTTGTGGCCAGGATTGAGAATCCCAGCTCAATCAGGTTATGCGCAATGGACGGAATCGCCGGTTTGTCCGTGTCCCGGACGCTGATAAAAACGTTTCCATGATCAGGAAGCGGCTGGCCCGCGGCAAGTTGTGATTTTGCAAAGGCAAGTCCGACCGAGGTGTCTATTCCCATTACCTCGCCGGTTGATTTCATCTCCGGGCCTAACAGCGTGTCCACATTATCGAACCGGTCAAACGGAAAAACAGCCTCCTTGACCGCAAAATGGGACACTTCCACCTCCTTTGTCAGGCCAAGATCCATTAATTTCATACCCATCATGACCTTTGTGGCCAGCTTGGCAAGTGGAACACCCGTGGCCTTGCTTATAAAAGGAATCGTGCGCGAGGCCCTGGGGTTCACCTCAAGGACGTATAATTTATCGTCTTTTATGGCGTACTGGACATTCATGAGCCCCACCACCTTAAGCTCTTTGGCCATGACCCTGGTGGCCTCCTTTACTTCCGCAATCAATTCGGCAGGAAGGGTGTATGGCGGCAGGACGCAGGCGGAGTCTCCGGAATGAATTCCCGCTTCCTCTATGTGTTCCATTATTGCGCCGATGATCGTGGTCTCACCGTCCGAGATGGCGTCCACATCCAATTCCACGGCATCTTTTAAGAATTTGTCGATCAGAATGGGGCGCTCCGGAGAAACACTGATGGCCGAAGTCATATACTCCTTCATCTCGTTCTTATTGTAGACAATGCGCATGGCCCGGCCGCCAAGCACGTAGGATGGACGCACAACCACGGGATAGCCGATTTCAACTCCGGCAGCCAGGGCCTCGTCCAGGGTCTCGGCTGTAGTGTTGTCCGGCTGAACCAAGTTCAGTTTCTGTAAAAGCTGCTGAAACCGTTTCCTGTCCTCGGCCCGGTCAATACTGTCCGGTGATGTGCCCAGGATCGGCACGTTGGCCTCTGCAAGCGGAACCGCCAGATTTAATGGTGTCTGTCCGCCAAACTGGACAATGACTCCCTCAGGCTTTTCGGTATCAATAATATTTAGGACATCTTCCCTGGTAAGAGGTTCGAAATAGAGTTTATCCGAGGTGTCATAGTCCGTGCTGACCGTTTCCGGATTGCTGTTTACCATGATACTCTCAATATCCATCTCTTTTAATGCAAAAGAGGCATGAACGCAGCAGTAGTCGAACTCGATTCCCTGTCCGATCCGGTTGGGTCCGCCGCCCAGGATCATAACCTTCCGTCTGTTGCTGGGCCTGGCCTCGTTTTCCGTTTCATAGGTTGAGTAATAATAAGGCGTGTACGCCTCAAATTCAGCAGCGCATGTGTCCACAAGTTTAAAGACCGGGGTCAGGCCCAGCTTTTTGCGAAGTTCCCGGATGTCTTCCTCCCCGGTACCGGTCAACCAGGCTAACTGCGGGTCGGAAAAGCCTAACTGTTTTATCTTATAAAGAACGTCTCTCTTAAGACCCGTAAATCCCATTTCCTTTACAGCGGACTCGGCGGTTACGATCTCTTTGATGTTGTAAAGAAACCAGGGATCAATGGATGTGTGTTCAAAAAGCTCGGAAATGCTCATGTCGCGTTTCAGGGCCTCATGAATGTGGAAAAGTCTTTGGGAGTTGGGTCTCTTAAGGCCCTCCACCAGCGCATGCCGATCAAGAGAAGATAGATTGAACTTATCGTTGGCGCCAAAGCCGGTGCAGCCGATTTCAAGGGATCTCAATCCTTTCTGCAACGCCTCCTTAAAGGTCCTGCCGATAGCCATTGTCTCACCTACTGATTTCATGGATGTGGTGAGGATGTCTTCCGCCTCAGGGAATTTTTCAAAGGTCCAGCGCGGGATTTTGACCACGCAGTAATCTATTGTCGGTTCAAACGAGGCATAGGTTTCACGGGTGATGTCATTCGGGATTTCATCCAGCGTGTAGCCTACGGCCAGCTTGGCCGCAATCTTTGCAATCGGGAACCCGGTGGCCTTGGAGGCAAGGGCGGAACTCCGCGAGACCCGCGGGTTCATTTCAATTACCATGAGTTCACCGTCTTCAGGATTAACCGCAAACTGCACATTGGACCCGCCGGTCTCCACCCCGATTTCACGCATTATAGCGATGGATGCGTCACGCATGTTCTGGTATTCTACGTCAGATAGTGTCTGGGCCGGCGCCACTGTAATAGAGTCGCCGGTATGTACCCCCATAGCGTCGATATTTTCGATAGAGCAGATAATAACAACATTGTCATTCCTGTCCCGCATGACCTCAAGCTCATACTCTTTCCAGCCCAGCAGACTCTGTTCAAGCATGACCTCGGAATTCAGGCTTAAATCAATCCCGGCCGTTGCAAGTGATTCAAGTTCCCGGCTGTTGTAAGCAACACCGCCTCCTGTCCCGCCTAATGTAAAACTTGGCCGTACAATTATCGGGAAACCGATGCTCTCGGCAGCAGCTTTTGCCTCTTGAACCGAGTGGATGATGGCGCTTTCAGGGACCTTTAAGCCGATTTTTTTCATGGCGTCCCTGAACTGTTCGCGGCCCTCGGCCTTTTGAATGACGTTAACATCCGCGGCAAGCATTTCCACGCCGTATTTTTCCAAACTACCTGTTTCGGCTACCTTTATTGCGGTATTCAGACCGGTCTGGCCGCCAAGCGTAGGAAGAAGCGCATCCGGCCTTTCGCGCTCAATGACCTTTATAACCATCTCAGGGGTGATTGGTTCGATATAGGTCCGGTCGGCCGCATCAGGGTCGGTCATGATGGTGGCGGGATTGGAATTTATCAGCACCACCTCGTAGCCCTCTTCCTTAAGGGCCTTAACCGCCTGGGTCCCGGAGTAGTCGAATTCACAGGCCTGGCTGATGATTATCGGGCCTGACCCGATTATAAGGATTTTCTTTATATCTGTTCGTTTAGGCATGGTTGTGTGTTTTCTTCCATTCATCCATCATATCGATGAAACGGTCAAAGAGGTAAACGGCATCGTGGGGACCCGGCGCGTTTTCCGGGTGATACTGGACTGAAAAGGCCGGGTATTTTTTGTGTTTTATCCCCTCCAGGCTGCCGTCGTTAAGGTTGACGTGCGTGACTTCAACCTGGTCCGGGTCAAGGCTGTCAATGTCCACGCAGAAGCCGTGATTCTGGGAGGTTATTTCAATTTTTCCCGTGGCAAGGTCCTTGACCGGCTGATTGATTCCCCTGTGGCCGAATTTCAGTTTGTAAGTCGTGCCGCCGAAAGCGAGCCCCAGAATCTGGTGCCCCAGACAGATCCCGAATACGGGCTTTTTCCCCAGGATCTCTCGCACAGTATCCACAACCGGCACTGCTGCGGGATCACCGGGGCCGTTGGAGAGAAAAACGCCGTCAGGGTCAAGGGCAAGGATTTCTTTGGCAGGAGTTGCCGCCGGCATGATCCGGACAACGCATCCCTTCTCTGTCAGCAGTCTGAGCTGATTGTATTTCAACCCGAAATCAAGCGCAACGACCTTAAAGGTTTTTAAAGGGGATTCAGAGAAAACATCCGGATCTCCAGGGCCTGATTCAGACCAGCCGTATGGCTTAACGCAGGAGACCTCGCTTGCCAGGTCGCGGCCCACAAGGCCTTCTGATTCCTTAGCCTTTTTGGTCAGGGATTCGGGATTTAAATCCAGTGTGGAAACAACGCCCTTCATAGCGCCGGCAACACGGATGTGTCGCGTAAGCGCCCGGGTGTCAATGCCTTGAACGCCAAGTATATTATATGTTTTTAAAAAATCCGCCATAGAGCCTGTGGCGCGGAAATTGCTCGGAACAGCATTGTATTCTTTAACCAGAAAACCTTGCATGTGAATTTTTTCCGATTCCATGTCTTCCCGGTTAACGCCGTAATTGCCGATCAGCGGATATGTCATGGTGACGATCTGTCCCTTGTAAGAAGGGTCGGTCAACACCTCCTGGTACCCGGTCATACCGGTGTTGAAAACAATTTCCCCGGAAATTTCACCGGTACCGGTAAAGGACTCGCCTTCAAATATCGTTCCATCTTCAAGCGCAACAAGTGCTTTCATAAAAATATTCCTGTTGTTTGAAATTCATCATTCGCCGGAAAGGCAGTCAACTATGAGTTGAACCTGTTTTTGGGCTGCGCCCTGCTGGGCCATTGCGATTTCACGGGCCCTTTGTCCCGCAGCCTCGTATTCGCCGGGACGTTCAATAAAGTTCAAGATGGATTCCGTCAGTTCACCCGGCCCTGAAATTTGAAAACCGGCATTAACTGATTCAAGAAGCTCCTTTGCATCGGTAAAATCCTTCATACTGGGGCCGTAAAATACGGGCCTGCCCCATGCGGCAGGTTCCATGATGTTGTGTCCGCCTTGCGGGACCAGGCTGCCGCCGCAGAAGACAAAGGTTGCCACGGAATAGAGCCCTGCCAGTTCGCCCATGGAATCCACCAGGATCACGTTTTCCTTGCGGTTGTTGTCCTCTATATTACTGAGCCTTTCAAAACGGATTCCGTGGTCCCGGAACAAAGTCTCAATTGCTTCAAGCCTGTTGAGATGTCTGGGCGCTATCACCAAGATCAGGTCCCTGACCCTTGTTGCAAGGGCCTTAAAGACCTCCATAATCTGCGCTTCTTCACCGGTGTGGGTGCTGCCTGCCACCAGGACCGGCTGGTCATCCCCGATTTCAAGTCTGTTTCGATATCTTTGCGGCAGATTTTTTTTACCGGTTTTGTTTGGACAATAAGAAACAGGTGCAATGTCGTATTTGACATTGCCGTGTACAACCACTTTTTCAGGATCTACGCCAAGGGCGATGAATTTTTTTTTGTCGTGGTTCGTTATGACTGAAATTGCGGAAAATCGTGCCAGTACCTCTTTCACGAGGCCACGGATTTTTTTGTAGCGGCTGAAGGAGCGCTCAGAGAGTCTGCCATTCAGCAGGATCGGCCTTACCCCTGCCCCGGCAGCCTGGCTGATGATATTCGGCCACAGTTCGGTTTCAAGGCAGATATATACGGAAGGCCGGATTTTCCGCATTGCCCGGCGTGTAATAACAGGCAGATCAATCGGCGCGTATATGCAGTCGATTTCCGGGTCCAGTTGTTGTCTTGCCACAAGCCGGCCCTGTTCGGTCATTGTGGAAACAATAATGGCCGCATCCGGCAGTTTTTTCCTGATTTCACTGATAAGGATTTGTGCCGCCTTAACTTCCCCGACCGAGGCGGCATGAATCCAGAGTCTGGGCGAGCGGTCCGTAGCGAAGTCAAGCTGTTTCAGAAAGCCCAGCCGCTGGCCGAGACCGGCACGATGTCTGCCGGTGAGACCTATGTATAAAAGAAAAAAAGGGAGGATGGTTACCAAAAGAAACCACCCCAGCAATTGATACAATCCGTAATACAAGTATGGTGTTTCTCCCCTTGCGGATTTACCGTTAAAAGGTTTTAATTTATGTAATTAAAAAAAATAATTGAGCAGTTGTCCGTATTCCGAAAAACGTATAATCTAACCCAGAATTTATTTTTTCGTCAACAGGAAATACTCCCCAAAAAAACCAATAAAAATTTCTGAGTAAAATCAACCCATTGTCGGTCTCGTGAAAAGTTCAGCTTAATGAATTCCAGTTAAAAGC
>JAIWHJ010000061.1:0-8006 GCA_048629695.1 Promethearchaeota archaeon | reverse complement strand
ATATAACGCAAAGAGATTCTTTTACTGGTAGGATAGGAATTATTGCAGCAGTTGCAGGATCTGCAGTAGGGCTCGGCAATATATGGAAATTTCCTTATATTACAGGTGTATATGGCGGTGGCGCTTTCGTCCTCGTTTATTTAATATGTATCGCTATAATAGGTTTGCCGGTCATGCTTTCCGAATTCACAATTGGTCGTAAAGCACAAAGGAACGCGGTTGGTTCATTCAAAAAGCTTGCGCCCGGCAAGCCATGGTTTTTGACAGGAGTAATGGGAATCGCTGCGGCATTTATGATTCTTGCATTCTATGGCGTGGTTGCCGGTTGGACGTTAGAATACCTGGGAAAAGCAGTTATTAATTCGTTTGCGGGGAAAAATCCCGCTGACTTAGAAGGAATGTTCGGTGGATTCATTAGCCAGGTTATACGACCCATATTCTGGCAATTTGTATTTATGGGTCTAACGTGCTGGATTGTATTGGCCGGCATTAAGGGTGGCATTGAAAAAGCCTCCAAAATTTTAATGCCTGTTTTATTGCTTATTATTGTTATTCTTGACATCCGCGCCATCACACTTCCCGGAGCCGGAGAGGGTCTGTCATTTTTATTCAAGCCTGATTTTTCCAAGTTGAGTGCTGAAGGGGTGTTAAGCGCATTAGGGCACGCGTTTTTTTCACTAAGTTTAGGTATGGGCACTTTAATTACTTACAGTTCTTATATGGGCAAGAACGAAAATCTTGGCTCAATGGCAATTCAATGTACTGTTGCAGACACTGGGATTGCTCTGTTGGCCGGGATTGCTATTTTTCCGGCAGTATTCGCGTTTGGCATTGAGCCGGGAGCAGGTCCGGGATTAGTTTTCATTACATTGCCCAATGTATTTCAGCAAATGCCAGGAGGATATATCTTTTCTCTCCTGTTTTTCTTACTGTTAGCAGTGGCGGCGTTAACGTCATCGATATCTATCCTTGAAGTTGTCGTTGCCTACTTTTCTGAAGAACTAAAAATTGCAAGGCGTAATGCTACTATTATGGCAACGATAGCTATCACAATTGTGGGAATACCATGTTCGTTATCAATGGGCGCTATGTCGAAGGTACAATTTTTGGGAAAGACGTTCTTTGATTGGTTAGATTATATAGCCGCAAACATCCTGCTTCCGATTGGTGGATTATTAATTGTCGCCTTCGTCGGCTGGTATCTCGGCTATGACAAAACAAAGGAAGAAATTACGAATGCGGGTAAATTGAAAGCCGCCTATTTACCACTTTTCTTATTTTTAGCTAAGTTTATTGCGCCTTTGGTCATAGCAATCGTATTCTTGCACGGACTGGGATTATTTTAGTTAAAATTTTATGAAATATATAGTGCAGAAAAATATTAGCTTACATATTGTATTATCAATTAGTTATGGATGTTTGGAACATAGATGCGGACTTTTTACTAATCTAACAATTATAAACCAAAAACATGAGGGAGGTAAAAATGTATACTAAGGAAAAATTTATTGCCTTTGCTGTTTTTTTTCTCATCTATATTTTTGTTGGCGTTCCAGTATTTGGGCAATCGCTTCAAGTCGTAACCGAAGAATATCCCCCGTATAATTACTCGGAAAATGGTAAAGTTTTAGGATTCTGTACTGATGTTGTTAAGGAAGTTTTAAAACGAGCCAATATAGACCATTCGATCCATTCTTATCCGTGGTCTAAATCTTACAAAATGGCGCAATCACAACCCAATGTGTTAATTTATTCTATCGGACGAAATGTAGAAAGAGAACCCTTGTTCAAATGGGTGGATGTTATTGCCAAAACCGAAGTCTATTTCTATAAGCTGAAAAGTCGAAGGGATATTAAAATTAAAAAGTTGGATGATATCAAAAAATACAAAATAGGCGCCGTCCGTGACGATTTTCGGGCGCAATGGCTTATGAAACAAGGGTTTAATCAGTTGGAATTAGTCCCTGATGATAGACACAACATGCGGAACCTGTTTGCTCATAAAATAGACATCTTCCCCATAGGTGAATATGTTGCATACCATATTTCACATCAAGAGGGCCATGCTTTCAATGATTTGGAAAAGACCATGTATGTAAAAGATCTGTCTGCTGACCTCTATATGGCATTTAGTAATCAAACGCCGGATGTCGTAGTTGAAAAGTGTAAAAAAGCATTATTTGAAATTAGAAAAGACGGAACATACGAAAAAATCAAATCGAAATATTCTATTTTTTATTTACCCATTTTCAAAATCAGAAGTTATTAACTTTAATAAAAATAGATATATAAAGAAGGAGGTAATGTTATGATACCTGAAATCAAAAAAATTCTTTATACTACTGATCTTTCACCAAATTCTGCCTATGCGTTCCGCTATGCCATAAACTCTGCAAAAAAACATGATGCCACCATCATCATTTTACACGTTGTTGAGGAAATGGCGCCCTTCTTTCAGGAGAAGCGACTAAAAACGATTTCAGAAAAAAAAATAACCGAAGCAATGGATCGAATCAGGAATCAACTAAAGATATTCTGTGATAGGGAACTTAAGGACGATCCTGAATGCGCAGACAGAGTTGTATCCATAGAAGTATGTCAGGGCTACCCACCAGAGGAAATACTTAAGAAAGCGGATGAATTAAACTGCGATGTGATCGTCATGGGAACCCATGGAAAGGGCGTAATAAGACATAGTTTTTTGGGAAGTGCTGCACAAAAGGTTCTACGCCGAGTGCGAAAACCTGTTTTTATTATCCCATTACCGGAAGGAGAGATTGACATCACATCCGACAGTATTTAGGCCGAAGTTAATTCTCATTTTCTAATGCCTGCCCGCATGCGGCGAAGCTACTATTTTGTTGGGCAAGTATCTCCTTCCGAAAAGAGGTAGAGAGGCTTTCCGGTGTGAACTCTGTCAAGATTGTTTTGAATGAAGGGGAGAGGGTTCCTATGCCACCAGTATAAAGGGACAAATAATGCTTGATTTCCCTATACCCCTTGCACGAAAAGCGAGTTCTTATCACCGTGGCAAGGGGTGTCCCGCCGCTAGTGGCCCAACCCCCCAATTAAATTTCATTTATCAGCAACCATTCCCATACCGGCATGATTTGCAAGGCCCTTTGAAATGATGGTTTTAGGTATTATTTAAAAAACAAAAACAGATGTCAAAAAGCCTGCTTAATTATTTGGTAACTGCTTAGGTTCATAGTCCACGGTTAGAGAAAAAAGAATAAATCGCCTGTCTCTATTACTAATGTAAGTGCCTGTCATTCCCGCGAAGGCGGGAATCCAGTGAATCATTGTAAAACATGATTTACCCAAATATATTGATAACTTACGATAAAATCAAGTTTTTAATTTTCGGCCCCGGGCCGCATCATACTGAACTGGCTCATCTACTGAAAAAATCAATCCATAGATGTTTACATACAATAGCCGAAAATTGATGAAATATTAAAGAGTTATAGGTGTTTAACTGAAAAACTATAGTTGACACTACATCCGGCCTTGATCTATAAATTAGAGCGTAAAGAACCGCAACGGGCGTACATCAAGATGGAAAAAGTGAAAGCATACACGGTAAAACCTGATATAATCGATACTGATTCGCCAAATACGCTCGTCAACCGCGAGTTGAGTTGGCTCGGCTTTGCACGCCGCGTGCTCGCGCTCGCAGAAGATCCTGGCCTACCCCTGCTTGAGCGTGTCAAGTTCGCCGGTATCATGGGCATGCTATATGATGAGTTTGCGATGAAACGTATCGGTGGGCTCAAACGGAAGATTGAGAAAAAGAAAAACAAAAAAAAATTGTCCCACGGCGGGCTCACCCCGGTCGAAGAACTGCAAGCCTGCCGGCAGGAGTTGCACGAACAGGCCCGCATCGTTTCCAGGCTGGTGCGTAGTGAGCTTCGCCCCGCTTTGACGGCAGCCGGGATTCCCATCCTGAACCACACGGAGCTGAACAAACAACAGCGCACTTATATGCAGCAGTATTTCCGTGAATCGGTGGAACCTATCTTAACACCGCTTGCCGTGGATGCTTCGCACCCCTTTCCCTTCATCAGTAACCTGGGGCTGAACATTGCGGTGGAGGTTAAGGAAACCAAGAAAAAACGTAACCGCTTCGTGCGGATCAAAGTACCGGCAAACCGCCCGCGCTGGGTGCCACTGCCCGACAACGCCGGGTTTGTACCTTTAGAGCAGGTAATTGCGTCCAACCTCGGGCTGCTGTTTCCCAAGGCGGCCGGCCTGAAGTGTTATTTCTTCCGCGTAACCCGCGGCGCCAAGGATGATCCGTGGGAGCGTGCATACCTGGAGGACGCTGAAGCCGAGCTGGCTCCGGGCTGCCTTATCGGCATGGTGACGGCAGAGCTGACAGCCCGAAAGTTTGCCGGCGTGACACGACTCCAGGTTAGTGACGACATGCCGAAAAAGCTGCAGCGCTGGATCGCCGAGCAACTCAACGCTAATCCGGAAGACATTTTATCAACAAAAGGCCTGCTGGGTCTGGCGGACTTGATGAGCTTCCAGGTGGAGGGCTATCCGGAACTGCGCGATCCACCCCATGAACCCGTAACCCACCCTCGCCTGCGTCTGCTGGACCCCGACGACCCGGCGGAGATATTTGCTGAGATTCGCCGAGGCGACATCCTGCTTCACCATCCCTACCACAGCTTTGACAGCTCCGTACTGTATTTCCTGCAGTGCGCGGCGGTTGACCCGCGGGTGCTGGCCATCAAGCTGACCATCTACCGCACCAGCAGCCAATCGCCGATCATCCAGGCGCTGGTGGAAGCAGCGCGCCGGGGCAAGCAGGTGGCCGTGCTGGTGGAAATCACCGCGCGCTTCGATGAAGCGCCCAACATCGCCTGGGGCAGGCGGTTGGAGCGGGAGGGGGTGCACGTTGCTTACGGTATGGAGCGTCTAAAGACCCACGTAAAGTTGGCCCTCGTCGTCCGCGAGGGCGAAGACGGCATTCGCCGTTATGTCCATTTAGGGACCGGTAACTACCACACAGGCACTGCACGAATTTACGAAGACTTGGGCATTCTTAGCAGCGATCCGGAACTGGGCGCTAATGTGGCAGCTCTGTTCAACGAACTGACTGGCGCCATGCCTTCTCCCGGCTACGGCAAGCTGATGGTCGCCCCTCATAATCTGCGCGAGCACTTCACCGAGTTGATCCGCCGCGAGACCCGCCATTGCCGGGGGAACCGCCCTTCAGGCATTCGTGCCAAGATGAATCAGCTCCAGGACCCGCGCATAATTGGCGAACTCTATCGCGCCGGCCAGGCGGGTGTGCCAATCAGCCTTAATGTACGCGGCCTGTGCTGCCTGCGTGCGGGGGTTCCCGGACTGTCCAAGAACATTCGGGTCTACAGTACCCTCGGCCGCTTCCTGGAACACGCACGCATCTATCGTTTTGAAAACGACGGCGATCCGGAATTCTTCATCGGCTCGGCCGACTGGATGCGGCGCAACCTTGACCGCCGCATGGAGACCATCATGCCTGTTACCGACCCGAAACTGAAGCAGGAGTTGGAGCAGACTTTGCAGGTTTACGAAAACGACAACTGCTCGGCCTGGGATATGCAGCCTGACGGCAAATACGTACAACGACGTCCACGCCAAGGCGAGGAACGCCGCGCCGCCCAGGAAGTGTTCATCGAAGTCATCAGCAGGCAATCGCAGGATAGAGAATCAAATCATGCGCAATAATTTGAAATTCAATTTACCGGACGGGTATAAGGAGCAGCAATTGATCAGCGAATTGGCCGATCAATATGCGATCAAAAAAGAGCCGGCTATTTCTGAGAGTTTTGCCATTTATGATACGTTTGACTGGCGTCTATTTAATAAATCACTTGTTTTGTATCGGTCCGGCAACAAGCTGTTTTTGCGCAAACTGGCAAAAAGCGAAATTATACATACCATTGAAATCACTTCTTTACCCGTTTTTATATGGGATTTTCCCGATGGTAAATTGAAGAAACATCTGGTGCCGATTATAAAAATGCGAGCACTTTTAAAACTTGTTGAAGTGCATTGCCGGTCAACGACTTATCGTATTTTGAACCAGGACGAAAAAACAGTGACGCGATTGGCCTATGAAGAGATTCTACCGTCTCGTGAAAAAGATGCGCCGGCCTTGGCTGCTCATTTATGGTTGAAACCAGTTAAGGGATACCCCCAATATTCTCAAAATCTGGCCAAACGATTCGAGGAAGCAGGATTTACAATCAGTAAAAAGGAAGACATCTATTTTAAAGCGCTGGAGGTCGTTGATAAAAAACCGGGCAGCTATTCTGCAAAATTAAATATTCAACTCGACCCTGATATGCGCTCTGATGATGCTACGAAAGTGATTTTGCACTTTTTGTTACAAGTAATGAGGATTAACGAAGTCAACATTGAAAAAGACCTGGATACGGAATTCCTGCATGATTTCCGAGTTGCCATTCGCCGCACCCGCTCGGCTTTGGGGCAGGTTAAAAATGTGTTTCCGATGGGGACGACCAACCGCTTCAAAAAAGATTTTGCTTTTGTGGGTAAACTTTCTAACCAGTTGCGGGATTTGGATGTCTATCTCCTCAAGGAGGATACCTACAAAGCAATGCTCCCCCCTGTCTTGCGGAATGACATTGATCCTTTGTTTGAATATTTACGGCAAAAACGATCAAAGGCATTACAGAACGTCCTTAACGGTTTGAGGTCTAAGAAATATGGGAAGATTTTACATGATTGGGAGGCCTTTTTAAATGAACCGAGAAAGGATTCTAAAACGGCAGCTAATGCCAATCTGCCGGTAATTTATTTGGCGCGGAAAAGAATCTATATGAAATACCGGGGTGTTGTAAAAGCCGGCAACCTGATCTTAGAGAACACCGAAGACGAGATGCTGCATGTCCTGAGAATTCAATGTAAGAAATTGCGATACTTGATGGAGTTTTTTTCCAGTCTGTTTCCTCGCAAAAAAATTAATATCTTGATTGAGCAATTGAAGAAACTACAAGACAACTTAGGGGACTTTAACGATCTTTGTGTTCAGGAAGAATATCTTTTTAACATTACCAAGAAATTGCCCGCAACCCATCAGCAGTTAAAAAAAACACTGGTGGCAATTGGCAGCTTAATTGGAGCCTTGGATAAAGAAAAGCAGACAGTTAAAGATGCGTTTGCCAAAACCTTCACCGACTTTACGTCGCCTTCAAATCAAGGGTTATTCCGAGAACTATTTGCTTCAACGGCGTAAGAGGTAGTTTGATGACAACACTGGCACTTTACAGTAACAAAGGCGGGGTGGGCAAGACCGCGGCAGCAGTAAACTTGTCCTATCTGGCAGCGCAGACAGGCGCTAAAACCCTAATCTGCGATCTGGATCCTCAAAGTTCCGCAACCTACTATTTTCGGGTAAAGCCTAAGCTTAAGTCCGGGACCAAGGGGTTCATTAAAGGAGGAAAGCACGTTTATAAAAGTATTAAAGGCACTGATTATGAAAACCTGGATCTGCTGCCGGCAGATTTCTCGCTACGTAATTTAGATGCCACTTTCGCTAAACTGAGGCGTTCAAAACAGCGGTTGAAAAAAATTCTAAAACCTTTTAAAGATCAATATGACTTAAAAGAGCTAAGGCAATTTTACCTGGAACGGGATTTTTCTTTTGTTCTGGTCTCGATGCGGGATATATTGCCGAGCTCCCTGGAGGATCAAAACCCCAAAGCCATCTATTTCGACTATAAGGCGCCAGCTGTACAGGGGCAATATGAAACCCTGTTTGAGTGTCCGGTTCATTTTTCTATGGCCCATAATGAGATTCAATTCGACAGAAGCTACCTTTCCCAGCCTCTGCCGCAGGCCAATCCACTCACCCGCCAGTTACTTGAAGAACTCTGTGAATCCCAGGAAGTGGAAACGGTGGGGCCAGTGGGATATGCCCAAACAATACGGCAGCTGATCAGAAACAGTGATGCCGTCATGCCAAATTTGGAAGATATTGCTGGGCA
>JAIWHJ010000060.1:0-8016 GCA_048629695.1 Promethearchaeota archaeon | reverse complement strand
ACCGATTTCGTCATGCCCGAATGTTGTTATCGTGCATCCAGGAGTCATTTTTCACTGGATTACCGTTAAAAGCATGCGGGAATGACATTTTCTGAAACCAGTTAGAGCTTACAAAAAAATATTGAAACACACCTTTTTTTAGACTATAATCTTGACAAAAAAGAGGTGTGTTTAGTCATGTTTTCAAGAAATGCCATAAAATATCTCGACCGCTGGCTTACTAAAAAGAGGAGAAAGCCGTTAATCCTCCGAGGCGCCAGACAGGTCGGCAAATCTACCTTGGTCAGGATGTTTGCTAAATCAGCCAACCTGACCCTGCGGGAAATAAACCTGGAAAGACATCTTTTCCTGGATGATATTTTCAAGACACTGGATATGGACATCATCATCCGGGAACTTGAGGCCCTTGTCCGCAACCCCATCAATGTTCCGGGGTCGCTTCTCTTTTTAGATGAAATCCAGGCAACCCCTCACGCCTTACAGGCACTGCGCTATTTTTATGAGGAGTATCCGGATCTTCCGGTCATTGCAGCAGGGTCTCTCCTGGAATTTACCCTGGCAGACCATTCATTTTCAATGCCGGTGGGACGGGTGGAGTATTACCACCTCTACCCCCTCTCCTTCCGGGAATTTCTTGTGGTCATCGAACCAACATTCCTACCCTATCTCGACACACTTTCAACGTCACCCGATGCCATGCCACTGGCGGCTCATCAGCACCTTTTGAAAAGATTACGTGATTATTTTTTTGTTGGCGGCCTGCCGGAGGCGGTGCTGTCCTTTCATGAGGAGCAATCCCTCCTGGAGGCCTCTGCTGTCCACAGGTCAATAATCTCAACCTACCAGGATGATTTCAGTAAATACGCTAAACAGAACGATTTGCTTCTCATCCAGAAAATATTCAACTACATTCCCAAAGTCCTTGGACAGAAGATAAAATACACCAAAATCGCCCGGGACAACCGTTCCGCCCAGGTTAAAAAAGGCATCTCTCTGCTAAGCAAGGCAAGAATCTGTCACCAGATCAAGCATAGCCATTGCTCCGGAGTTCCTTTGGCAGCAGAAAGCTCAGACACTGTTTATAAGCTGATATTTATGGATATTGGCCTGGCTAACCATATCTGCGGCTGTGACTGGCGCACTATGGCAGCATTTGACGACCGGCAGCTTGTGAATGAGGGGGGAATTGCTGAGCAGTTTATCGGTCAGCATCTCATCGATATTTCAAAAGGGTTGGAGCAGCCGTCCTTGCATTATTGGCTGCGGGAGAAAAAAAGTGCAAATGCCGAGGTGGACTATGTTATTGCCGCTGGTGGCCGCATTCTGCCGGTGGAGGTCAAGGCCGGCACAAGTGGTTCACTTAAATCTCTGCAACAGTTCGCTTTCAGTAAAAATACAAAGCTGGCCATCCGCTTTGACCTGAATCCAGCAAGCCTGCAACAGGTGGAGCATACCATACGAACCGCCACCGGCAACCAGCAGGTTCACTTTTCACTGCTATCGCTGCCACTGTATGGGGTTCAGGAATTAGAAAGGATTATAGAAAACGATTTATAATTTGGTGATTTTAGCTATTTGCCGGCATCAAGCCGAATATTTACTGGATTAGATGGTTAGTGTTTCTTGCTTGTGGCGGACTTATGACCCAAAGGCCGGAGGTTCAACAATAGTTCCTTAACATGAGTTTTTAAAAAGTTACCGGTAATTTTTACAGTTGATGGAAAGTTATTTCGTCCCCGTCCCTTACTACCATAATTCCTATTTTTCTTGTTTCCTTAATATCGAATATCCAGATCTGTATTTGTGTTATCTTCAATGAAGTGGTAAAATGCGCCGCAACAGCAACAAAGAGAAAATTGAATATGAACTGGAACAACAGAATTGATCCGGGACTGATCGGCTTTGATATTGACGGTGTAGTGGCTGACACGGCTGGAGCGTTTATCCGGCTGGCCCGTAGCGATTACGGTGTGGATTATATTTCGGTCGAAGATATCACTGATTTTGTCGTGGAAGATTGTCTGCCCCTGGATGCCGAACTGGTTGATGAGATTTTTAAGCGTCTGATAGTTGCTCCGACCGAGTCCGGTCTAAAGCCTATGCTGGGAGCGGTCAAAGTTCTCCGGGATCTGTCCAGGGAGGCGCCCCTGACCTTTGTAACGGCGCGTCCGCTAAAAAAACCAATCGAACTCTGGCTTGAAAATGTGCTTGGCCGGAATGTATTCAGCAATGCCAGGCTCATTGCTATAGGCGATCACGATGGAAAGGCTGATCACATTAAGGAGCTTGGATTGGAATATTTTGTTGATGACAGGGCGGAGACCTGCATGGCGCTGGCGGAAAAGGACATTACTCCAATCGTGTTCAACCAGCCTTGGAACCGCGGAAGGCACAACCTCAAATCGGTTGATGGATGGGATTCTATCAGGGAATTATGTCTAGCTGTCGATGACATTTGATTTTATCAATGTCATAGGTTTAAGGACTCGCTCAAAAATAACTTCACATTTTCATGCGTCGTTCATCCCGCATGGCTGCGTTGCTCGTCGGTTAAATAGCCCTGCTGTTCGCCCTCCTCGCGCCTTGCCATACGGGCGCCTCGACACCTGAAAATGTAAATTTATTTTTGGGCGAATCCTAAGGTTCAAAAATTGTTAATTATTTTTAGAAAATTTAAGTAAATACTGAGCTGAGAAAATACAATGGATGGAAAAAAACTGCAAAACGAATTACAGAATCGAGTGCAACAAAAACTGTTACCTTTGTTCACCATGTATGGCATGGATTACAGCGACCTGGAGTCGGATCTGAAGTGGAAACCCCTGGTATTGATGATCGGCAACTATTCTTCCGGCAAATCCACGCTTATCAATGAACTGCTTGGCCAGGATCTCCAGAGGACCGGCCAGGCCCCGACCGACGACTCCTTTACGCTTATCACATCAGATGGCCCGGAAAAGGGGGAAGGAGAGATTCCCGGCTCTATCCTGGTAAATGACGAGACCCTTCCCTTTGAATGCTTTAAAGCCTATGGAGAACAGTTTATTTCCCACTTCCGCCTTAAAAGGATTTCCGTGCCTTTTCTGGAAAACATGGCTCTAATCGACACCCCGGGCATGCTTGATGCGGTGACCGAAAAAGACCGTGGTTATGACTACATGACCGTTATCAGAGAATTTACCAAACTCGCCGACCTGATTGTCCTGATGTTTGACCCTCACAAGGCCGGGACCATCAAAGAGACCTATACGGTCATCAGGGACACTCTGCCCGAATCTTCCACTGAAGACAGGATCGTATTTGTAATGAGCCGTATTGATGAATGCGATAATTTCAGCGATCTTGTCCACTCCTACGGCACCCTCTGCTGGAATCTGTCCCAGATGACCGGCCGCAAGGATATCCCGCATATCTTTCTCACCTACTCTCCGGCCATGGCCGAACAGAGCAAAGATCTTTCTCCCTGGAGCATGGAACGTGACCAGTTAAAAGAAAAAATTCTCACTGCCCCGCGATTCCGGATAAACCATATCCTCCAGAATATTGATCGGCAGGTCAATGAATTGCAGCTGATCAGCGAAGCCATGGCCGCCTTTAGTAAAAAAGGAAGAGAGTTGCTGGCCAATGTGGCCAAATTCTGCCTCACGGGCGGTATTTTGGCCTTTTTTTTCACAGACATTATCATAAGCAAACTGGCGGGCTTTCCGGAACAGACCTTTATCGAGGCCATGCTCAGCGGATCAATTGATCTGTCCAACCTCATAATTCCTATCTCAGGGGTAGCCCTGCTCTTCCTTCTTTCCAGCTTCTGGTTTATCAAATGGAGTTTTCCAAGATTTGCCGGGAAATGGAGAAAATCAGCCCGGAATCTGGTCAATCTGAATACCGAATATAAAAGCCATCTCTGGACCAGGGTGGAGGAAAAAGTTGAAGGTCTTTTAGAAACTGCAACCATTAAGGAATTGATGGGTGGTCACATCAAAAACCTGAACAAAATTCGGACATTTATACAGAAGGATCTTCAGGAATTTTATAATAAGATACGTTGACGGTTGATAGTTGTCCAAGGATTCGCTCAAAAATAAATTTACATTTTCAGGTGTCCAGGCGCCCGCATTATAAATCCTTGCCATCTCTTCCGTGTATTTACCCCCAGGTTCCATGTAAACAAAAAAAGGCGGCAGAATTTTCAATTCCTCCCCACCATTTTTCACACATTCTACAAGCGCCAATTTCCCCTCGCCCCCAGGGTAACTATGAATAATCCGCAGACGTTTCGGCTCCAGGCCGGAAGTCTTAAGCTCAGCCATCATGGCCGCACACCTTGCCGCGGGATAAACAAAGGCCGCCCTCCCCCGGGTCTTTACCGCAAATACGGTTGCCTTGATCACTGACCGCAGATCAGCCATGATCTCGTGACGCGCTATCGCCTGCTCTTCTTTAGGATTCAGACATCCTGAACCAGGCTTTCGGTACGGCGGATTGCAGACCACAAGTTCAAAGGCCCCCGGCTCAATCAGCTTGTTGATCCGGCACAGATCTCCCTCAATGACCCGTATTCTCCTGTGAAATTGATTTCTTTCAATATTTTGTTTGATAAGGGAAACAAATCCGTTTTGAATTTCAAGTGCGGAAACAGTCACACCCGGCCATCGGTAGGCAAGGATAAGTGACACGATGCCACAACCTGCCCCTATATCCAGAATATGATCATGCTTTCCCGGCGCCACAAAATGGGCAAGGAGCAGAGAGTCAATTGAATATCGATACCCATGGCGATGCTGAACGCATGTAAGACGCCCGGAGAACATGGTGTCTTCAGTACATTCCGTATGTAATCCGCATTCCGGTTGCATAACAGGCCCCAGGCGCATCAGAATGAAAATTCCTATACTACTGAAATGGTGCGTAAAATGCACCCTACATTGTTGAGCGATGCTGAATTATCGATGCGTCGATGTTGAAGCCTGGTTAGCCCTGCCCTTTACCCACAAATATTTATATCGTTAATTATCAGTTAGTTATTCACAATTGATTATTGACAATTTGTTTTGATTTTTGATGTATATGTGCTCTATCTGACTGAAATAATAATCAATAATCAATTGCTAATTTTCAATTATTAATGGGGCATGAAATTTATGCCGCCTGATGCATGTTGAGGGGCTTGCCTGGAGTAGAGCCGACTTATAGGAGGCGTAGCGTAAGCAAGTCCCCTCAACGGTTCGTTAGGTTGTATTCAGGTTTACGTTTGAATTAAAATCAAAAATCAAACATTACAAGGTTTACATTATTGCATATTGGATATCATGTTTTATTTCTCCTCGGCAGGCTCGGCGACTTCTTCGACTTTGGCCTCAAATTCTTCGGCGGCGACTGTCACGTCTTCAATTTTCTCCTGTGCTTTATCGACTGTCTCTGTTAATGCATTCTTCGTTTCATCTGCCTGTTGTTCGCAGCCAACCAGACCTGTCAGTGACAGCATGCATGCCAGTACCAGTATTGCTCTAATAAAAGTCCTCATTGTTTGTCTCCTTAATAATTAAAATTTTTTTTTCTTGGGCATCAATCTTGCTCAAGAGATTCATTACCGCTTATTGTGCTCAGGGCTCGGTCAAAAATAACTTGGCATTTTTGACCGATCCATTATTGTGCCTCACCTCCTTTTTGAAACCTGATGTGAAGATTATTTTTCATACAAATCAGTAAGCAAGCCAAGTGTCAACGTAGATTTATACGATTGGGATCAGAGTTTTTTGATCATGTCGATTTTCCTTCCAACCCCGTTAATTCATCGTCTCGGAAATTTTACAACTCATTGAAATTAAAATTAAATTTTAAGGCTTTGATAAAAATCGTACATCTGAAAAAATTTAAGCACAATAGTATGAAATGGAAAAATATTCTAAAACAATGCCTTTGCAAAGGAAAATATAGTAAATAGTGGATAAATATCCAAACAGCTATCGAAAATTTTGCAAACTCAAAAAAACAACTTAAACATTTATGACCTCTTCACGTGAAAATATTGTTCATGAAATCAAGGATCTGTCCGATATAGTTGAAATCATCGGTGAATATGTCAGCCTTGTGAGAACCGGTGCAAATTTTAAGGGGCTTTGTCCCTTTCATTCGGAAAAAACACCCTCTTTCATCGTAAATCCGGGAAGGAGATCGTTTCACTGTTTCGGCTGCGGCGAGCACGGAGATGTTTTTACCTTTCTGCAGAAGTATCATAACCTCACATTCCCGGAGGCGCTTGACGAACTGGCAAGGCGCTGCCGGATTACACTACCTGAAAAGCCATATTCAAAAGAAGATCAGGCAAAAGTTGAAAAACGCGACAAGATTCATGATGCCAATGAAAAGGCCTCTGAGATTTATCACGACATTCTTTTGAACAGTCCTGCAGGCAAGGCTGCCCGTGAATATCTTCAGGAAAGGGGAATGACCTCGGAGATTATAAGCTCTTACCGTTTGGGCTTTGCGCCGGAAAGCTGGGATTTTCTTATTAAAAAATTTCGCACGGCAGGGGTGGCGCTTGAGACTGCAAAAGAAGCCGGCCTTATCGTACCCAGAGACCGGGGAGGCCACTATGACAGGTTCAGGAAAAGGATATTGTTTCCGATTTACGGGCTCACCGGTCGAATCGTGGGCTTTGGGGGCCGTATCCTTGGCGAAGGCCAGCCTAAATACCTGAATTCACCTGAAACCCTGGTTTTTGACAAGAGTCGGATATTATTCGGCCTTTATCAGAACCGAGAGTCTGTCCGAAAAAAAAAGAAGTGCATAATTGTTGAGGGCAATTTTGACCTCCTGGCGCTCCTGGCTTATGGAATCGGAAATGTAGCTGCTCCCATGGGCACGGCCCTTACCAGGTTTCATCTCCGGACGATCAAGAGATACACGGACGAGGCCGTCCTGCTCTTTGACGGTGATTCCGCGGGACTCAAGGCTGCACTGCGCGCAGTGCCCCTTTTTTTAAGCGAACAGATGACTGCCCGAATTGCGGTTCTTCCAAACAACCATGACCCTGATACGTTTGTGCGAAAATATGGGAGTGATGAGCTTGAAAAATTGTTTGAGTCTGCCTTTTCTCTACCGGAATTCGTATTTGACAGGCTTGAAAAAAAACATGGATTAACAGTTCAAGGCAAGGGACGGATACTGAACGAACTCAAGCCCGTGGTTGATGCAATCAGCGACCGTCACATGCAGCGGACTCTATTTGTTTCCCATTTTGCCGGCAAACTGGGATTAACGCAGGAACAGTTTACAACCGGGCTTCAACCAAGAGCAACTCCACATGGACTTCCGGAAAAGGGGACAACTGACGGGAAGATTCAGATCCCGTTGAAACAACGGCAGGTGGTTGAATTTCTGGTGGGTTATCCGGAGTATTTTAAACGTTTTTTTGATGCCGGCATGGAAGACATAATGACCGATGTCTTTTGCCGGACTTTCATAAACAACCTGAAAAAAACCGACCATGACACTTCAACCTCCGGGCCGGAACGGTTTCTGGAATTTTTTCCTTCCGGACCTGAAAGGACTTTTTTGTCCGGGCTTCTGGTTTCACTTCCCACCTTTCCAGACGATGTAAAGGAAGCTATGGCCGAAGAAATGGAGGCATGGTTTAAAAAAAACAGCCTGAAAAAAGAAAGGGAACGGTTGACAAGAGAAATCAATGAAGCTCAGCAGGCCGATAACGAGGCCCTGTGGATGGAGCTGATCGAGAAAAAAAAGCTGCTTGACGAGAGTCAGGCATGATGCGGTTTTAAATGTGCTTCAGATACAGGCCGTCAAAAATTTTTCCAAAAAAGACATTTTTTCTTGCAACCATTTGGTTTTATTTTACTTTGACATGCCACCCGTCACCCGGTATTATCAATATTCAACCCTGAACCGCAATCAACGGATCTTATCGGAATCTAACCCAGATAAACTGAAAATTTTTAAAGGTCCTGGATAAGTGCCTTAAAACATGAGGCACCGCAGGCGTCACATATGAGCGCG
>JAIWHJ010000059.1:0-8213 GCA_048629695.1 Promethearchaeota archaeon | reverse complement strand
CGCTTCACAGGGAGGTGAGCAGGCTGATCAGCAGATAAGCGTAGACTTCTATACATATCGGTATGCTGGGCAGCCTGATCGCCTTCCTGTGGAGTGCTGCCGAATATTTACGACTCATGCCTCCGGCGAATCAGGGAGATAATTATGTTTGTTAAACAGATGACGGTCGGGATGATGGCGGTCTGCTGCTATCTGGTCTGTTGCGAGGAAACGCGCAAGGGACTTATTATCGATCCGGGCGGAAATGATGATGACGTGATTAAAGCGTGTAAGGATGAAAATATTGATGTCAAATACATTGTCAACACTCACGGACATCCTGATCATGTGTGTGGAAACGGGGCGATAAAGTCAGCCACAGGCGCATCAATCGTCATGCACGAGGAGGACGCTGACTTTTTTGCACGTTCTGATATTGATCAATTTTTTTCTTCTCTCGGGCTTACCCCATCACCTCCGATTGATATAAGGGTCAAGGACGGCGACACAATAAAAATCGGAAATGTTTCCCTTGAAGTTATTCTCACCCCAGGGCATACCCCGGGAGGCATCTGCCTTTACGCTCCCCCCCATCTGTTTACAGGAGATACGCTTTTTGTGGGGGCTGTCGGTCGAACCGATTTCCCGGGCGGGGATACAAATACACTATTAACATCCCTTAAGAAACGCCTTTTGCCATTGCCGGCCGAGACCATAGTCTGGCCCGGCCATGGCTATGGTGGATCACGATCCACAATCGGGGAAGAGAGCAGAACAAACCCTTACTTGAACGGAGAATATTAGTTCATGCGTGAAGTTGTTCTTGGCACAGCCGGTCATGTTGATCACGGCAAGACAAGCCTGGTCCGAGCATTGACCGGAATAGACACGGATCGGCTCAAGGAGGAAAAAGAGAGGGGCATTACAATTGAGCTTGGTTTTGCGTTTCTTGATCTTCCATGCGGACATCGGCTGGGAATCGTAGACGTTCCCGGGCATGAACGTTTTGTCAAGAATATGGTGGCCGGCGCGGCCGGCATTGATCTCGTTGCATTCGTGATCGCGGCTGACGAAGGTATAATGCCGCAGACAAGGGAGCATTTCGAGATATGCAGCCTGTTGGGAGTCAAGCAAGGCTGCATAATCATCACCAAAAAAGACCTTGTGGAACCGGACTGGCTTGATCTGGTGCAAGAAGACATAAACGAATACTTTGCCGGCAGTTTTTTGGAGAATGCGCCAATGGTTGTGGTTTCTTCCACAACCGGCGAAGGCATTGAAGAAGTCAGGAATCTTCTGGATAAACTCGTGTCTGCCGGGGAATTTAACGAGGCATACGGCCCATTCAGACTGCCCGTGGACAGGGTTTTCACAATAAAGGGTTTTGGCGCTGTTGTCACCGGGACATCCATTTCCGGCAGAATAAAGGTGGGAGATGATGTCACCATCTTTCCCAGAGGAACAATTGCCAAAATCAGGGGTATTCAGGTTCACGCGCAAGATGTTTCCGAGGTTGAGGCCGGCAACAGGACCGCAATCAATATCCAGGGAGTGGAAAAGGAGATCATTTCCAGGGGAGATATGATTGCCACGCCCGGATGCCTGTTGCAGTCATATATTCTTGATGCGGATTTTCAGTATTTGTCGGGAAACAAAAAACCCCTTAAAAATCGTACACGGGTGAGAGTCCATCTGGGCACATCCGAGATCATGGGCAGGATTGTCCTGCTTGAGCAGGAGGAACTGGAACCAGGCGCTGATACTAATGTCCAACTGCTCCTTGAAAAGCCGACAGGCGTGTGGCCTGGGGACCATTACGTAATCAGGAGTTATTCTCCGGTATTTACCATAGGCGGCGGAATAATTTTAAATGGATCAGCCATAAAAAGGCGCCGTTTCAAGGAGATCAACCAGGAAGCGTTTGATGTGTATCGCAACGGATCCGCCGAAGACCGGGCAATCCTTTATTTAAAGGAAAGCGGTTATTCAGGGCTTCCCGCGGAAGAACTTGCGGTTAAGGTCGGGGTGTTTGGAAATCGGCTTAAAAAACTCTTGAACGGCCCTGTCTCCGCAAGCCGGATAATCGTGGTTGATTCCGAACGGCGGATAATGATAGAAGGGTCGATTTTTAAAAGACTCACAAATCTGATCAAGGATATTCTGGAAACGTTTCACGCTGAAAATCCGTTAAAATCCGGACTCTCAAAGGCGGAATTGAAATCCAAACTTTCCAGGGGACTTAGCCGGAGACTGTTTCAGATGGCGCTTGATTATCTGGTCAAGCACGGTGAAATTGTTCAGGACGAGGCAGTAGTCCGACTGGCAGGTCATGAAGTATCCCTTAAAGACGATGAAAAGGAGATACGGGAAGAATTGCAGGGTCTGTTTAAATCCCATGGCCTGAAACCGCCGACATTGAAAGAGGTTTTTTCAAATTTCAAACAATCCCCGCACTCGTTTATTCAAGAGATTATAAATGTCCTCGTGCGGGAGGAAGTGCTGAAAAAAGTAAACGAGGATCTCTATTTTAACGCACAGTCACTCACTGATCTTCAAGGGAAACTGGTAGAGTTTCTAAAAAAGGAAGGGGAGATCAATGCCCAGGGTTTTAAGTCTTTAACCGGCTTGACAAGGAAGTTCTCAATTCCGCTCATGGAATATTTTGACAAGGCCAAGGTGACGATCAGGGTCGGAGACAAGAGAATACTACGCGGGTAATTTTGAATTACGAATTGATGGGAATTACGAATTTGGAATTACGAATTACGAATTGATGGATTTATAAAAATCATTGGGTACGAATTTGCTGTTTTTGACTTTTTCACAAAAACATCACGAATTGGAAATTCATATAATTCCTAATTCCTAATTCAAAATTCTTAAATAGCACAGGAGAAATAAAATCAGCAAAGTTACAGGCAACACAGGCGGGTTAAAAACCGCGCAACTGAAAATGCTTGAACGTGTTGCCAGGCGTCGAGTTCCGAATGATCTTGTAATAAGTCCGGAAATGGCAAGGGAGCTTGCCGAGATATCTACGGCGATCAACAGGCAGGTCGGCGTTCTGATATCCCGCACAGGTCAAGTTGAACACGTTATAGTGGGAGATCGCAAGACCATTGTAATACCGGCGCTCAATCAATTTCGTTCATCCGGGGGGCGTCTCAAGGGTCTCCGGTGTGTTCACACCCATCTGGCAGGGGAAGATTTGACTGAGGATGATCTCATGGATCTCCTCTTTTTGCGTCTTGACCTGATGAGTGTAATAAAGATTCAGTCAAATGGACTTCCTGAACGGATTTACAGCGCTCATCTCGTACCAGGGCCTGCTCAGGGAAATCCCTGGGTGTTTCTGCCTCCGGTCGTGCCTACCCGGCAGCCTCATACTTTCAGACAACTGATTTCAGCCCTGGAAGACGAGTTTTCCAGGGTCAGGCCGGTCACAGAGGTTGATCGCGGCCGAGACCGGGCAATTCTTATAAGCGTTACAACAAAACCTCCGAAGGTGGCCCGGGAATACATGGATGAGCTGGTGGAACTGGCCCGTTCGGCTGATGTTATAGTACTTGATACCGTCATACAGAGAAGGAAACGAATCAATCCAAAATTGATACTCGGGAAAGGTAAACTCGGGGAAATCATGCTTGCCTCGCTTTCTCTGAATGCAAATCTTTTGATATTTAACCAGGAGTTGAATCCGTCGCAGGCTGCTTCTATTACGGATCACACCGAACTCCGCATCATTGACCGTACTCAGCTTATTCTGGACATCTTTGCCCGCCGGGCCTTAAGCCGTGAAGGCAAACTCCAGATCGAGATGGCCCAGCTCAAATATATGCTGCCCAGGCTCTCTTTAAGGGATGACGCGCTTTCCCGGTTGACCGGAGGTATCGGCGGTAGAGGGCCGGGTGAGACAAAACTTGAAGTAGACCGGAGAAGGATTAACGACAAGCTGAACAAGCTTTCAAAAAAATTAAAAGCAGTCAGCATGGAAAGACACCATCGCAGGGCCAGACGAAGGAAAAAGAACCTGCCTGTGATTTCTCTGGTTGGTTATACAAACGCGGGCAAGTCGACTCTTTTAAATACACTTACAAAAAGCAAAATCACTGCCGAGGACAAGCTGTTTGCAACTCTTGATCCAACAAGCCGAAGGCTCCGTTTTCCGAAAGACATTGAGGTTATCATAACCGACACGGTAGGATTTATCAGGGATCTGCCCGCAGAACTGCTCCTCTCATTCAAGGCTACCCTGGAGGAACTCTATGAGGCCGATCTCCTTGTTCATGTTATTGATGCCGGCAACCCGAGATTTAGTGAACAGGTAAGAGTAGTTGAAAACCTTTTGAGAGAACTGAAACTTGATTCCATTCAGTCTCTTCGAGTTTTAAATAAAACAGATCTCGTTGATCCTGATCAGATTCCAAATTTGATCAGGGATTATGACGCTGTTCCTTTGTGTGCGCTTGATCCGGCAACCTTTCGTCCTTTCCTGGAAAGGGCGCAGGCAATGATAGAGGCCAAATGGTAATGTAAGCGTTCACAGGCGCCGCACCCGGAGTCTCGCAGGCTCGCTTACCTGCACGCGATCAGGGCAACCAGCATAGGTGGGCTATAGCTGATTGCCCTGATCACGCACCCCAAGGGCACTTCCTTCGGGCGCACAGCTACAGCACCTGTGAACGCTTACAGGGCAATCGGTTACAATTGTTATGAAAAAAATTTTAAAATATATCCATTTGAAAACTATGCTTTCTGCAATTTATTTTTTTGGTTTTGCGATATGCATGTTCTGGGCGTCCGGACCAGCCCTTGCTGAAGAAGCAGTCATTAAAGATATTATAGCCACGAACTCAAGCAACGATTTGCTGCTTTATTTTGTTGTGGAGGACTGCTTTTCACATGACATGGAAGTGAGCATCCAAAACGGACTGCCGGTAACATTCACCTTTTTCATAAATCTTTATAAAACCAGAAAAGCTTGGCCTGACAAGGAAATCGCATCCCATGAGTTTGACCGTACGCTCACCTATGACAATCTGAAAGAGGAATACCATGTTATTTTTCTGGACAATAAAAAGGGGAGAATGGTCGTTGAATCTATTTGGGAAGCAAAAAAAATCATGAGGGAAATTAACGGGTTTGTGGTGACAAATCTTGAAAATCTGTTCCCTGATGCTGAATACATACTCAAGGTCAAGGCCAGGCTTGCCAAAAAGACGCTTCCGCTAAACTTCCACTACCTTATCCCGTTCTGGTCTCTTGGTAACATTGAGACGGATTGGTTTTCCCTGGAATTCAGATATTGAAATGGATGAAAATTCGACAACGTCGGAAAGAGATGAAAAAAAGCGAAAGCGCATCTGGATCATAATTGTTTGCTGCTTCTGCATAATTCCGATTCTGACATATTTCGAATCCAGGATCTTCCGGATGGGCACGGTGGATTTTCCCGTGACCGGCAATGTGCTCGTTTTTGTCCTGATTAATATCAATCTGCTCCTGATGCTTTTAATGGTGTTCCTGGTATTAAGGAACATGGTGCAGCTCATTTTTGACAGACGTCAGGGTTTCCTGGGCGCAAAGCTCAGGACCAAGCTCGTTATTGCGTTTGTTATCCTTTCACTTATCCCCACAAGTCTACTCTTTTTTATCGCTCTTCAATTTGTATCCACCAGCATGGATTATTGGTTTAATATTAATGTAGAGCAATCGCTTGTGGAGTCGTTGAATATTGCCAGAACCGTTTACCAGGACGCCAAGAATGAGGTCGGACGCAACGGAAGTGTCCTGGCGTCTGAATTAGAATCAAGGGAAAAGAGCCGGATCACCGGCACAAAGCTTGAACCTTTTTTGTTTAATACTCTTGAGAGGGACAGCCTTGCCGCCCTGGAGCTTATCTCAAATCAGAGAACCATGGTTTCAGGCGTTTATTCCGAATCAATTAATGATATGGTTTTACCGGACATTCCGGCTGAACTTCTGCGACGTGCCCTTGCCGGTGAAACCGGTTTGATCACGATCCAAGAAATCATGCAGGGTGAACTGGTGCGCGGTCTTGCACCTGTGCGCATCGGGCCGGATGATTCCGCCCCGACTCATGTCCTGATCACATCCCTTCTGCTGCCCAGGGAGCGTCTGGAGCGGATGGGCATAATCAGCCAGGGGTTGGAAGGATATCGTCAGTTGATGATTTTGAAAGTCCCTATCAAGAGCAGTCTGCTCGTAATACTGCTTATCGTCACACTCCTTATCATATTCAGTGCGATCTGGTTCGGATTTTACGTATCAAGAGATCTCACAGGCCCCATTGCAAAGCTGGCCGATGCGACCAGGCGAGTTGCGGAAGGTGAACTCGATTTTGTTCTGGAAAAGGATTCCGGGGATGAGATGGGAATGCTGGTTGATGCGTTTAATCAAATGATAAAGGATCTTTTGACAGGCAAACAGCGCCTTGAAGAAACACACGTGGAACTGGAACAGCGAAGGCGTTACATGGAGATAATTCTCCAGAATGTGCCTGCCGGCGTAATATCCCTGGATAAAAGCGGGCGTATTACAACTATAAACCGTTTTGCGGAAGAACTGTTTGAGGTAAGCAGGGAAGATATACTTTTAAAAGATTACCGTGCAGTTATGCGGCCCACCCATGCCGGAATTTTTAAGGGGTTTCTTGAAGAACTTGACCGTTTGGGAAAATCGTCTATTGAGCGCAACCTTCATTTGACGGTGGAAAACGAATCCTTTTCCCTGCGTGTCAACTTTACAAGGCTTGAGGATGAGGATCAGAATCCGCTGGGTGTGGCCATAGTATTTGACAACCTTACGGAACTTGAAAAGGCCCAGCGCATGGCCGCCTGGCGTGAGGTGGCAAGAAGAATAGCACATGAGATAAAGAATCCCCTGACCCCCATAGGCCTTTCAGCCCAAAGGTTGCGAAAACGCTACCTGAAACTCCTCAAGTCGGAAGGAGAGGTTTTTGACCTGTGTACGACAACTATTATTAATCAAGTTGATGAACTCAAACGTCTGGTCAGTGAATTCTCAAGCTTTGCCAGGATGCCCGCAGTGAGGAAATCCATGAGCAGTCTTTCAGCGATGGTGGAAGAGGTTGTGTTCCTGTACCGTGAGGCGCATAAAAACATCACTTTCAGTTCCCGGTTTGATAAGGATATGCCTGTTTTTCTGTTTGATGTTGAACAGATGAAGCGAGTCCTTATCAATTTTCTGGACAACGCGATTGCGGAAGTGGGCGAGGATGGAAAGGTGGATATCCTTGTTTCTGCGGATCTGAACAGGGATCTGGTCTGCATGGAAGTGGTTGACAACGGTACTGGAGTAAAGGATGAAGATAAACTGAGGTTGTTTGAGCCTTATTTTTCAAAAAAGAAATCAGGAACCGGGCTGGGTCTTGCCATTGCAACCACAATTGTGGCTGACCACGGCGGCTATATCAGGGTAAAAGACAACAAACCGACCGGCGCAAGATTTATTATAGAACTGCCCCTTGTCAAGGAATGATGGGGGTTGGTTTTAACTTCGGCCAAACAAAAGATACCATTACAATGGGGAGCATTCCCAGTTTGTTAATAATCGTCTCATTCGGCTTTTTTCACCTATGAATACATCCAAAAAGTTAGATCGAGTGCAGGAAATCAACCGAAAATGGTTTCAAAAGGTCAGTAGAATCATCAACCGGAGTAGAATTCACATGGATTAACAAACTGGGAATGCTCCCCCAAGCGTAAGGCGCGTGACCCTGAATTTGCAAAGGATTATGAAAGAGGATACGAAGAATTCAAAATTGGGGTTATGTTAAAAATGGCCCGTGAAGAAGCAGGATTAACCCAAGAAGAACTAGCCGAAAAACTTCAAACAAAAAAGTCTGCTATCTCTCGTATCGAGAATCATGCGAAGGATATCAAATTATCTACCCTTGAAAATTTTGTTCAGGCATTAGGTAAAAAGCTACGACTTGAAGTTGCCTAATCAACCGGTAAACAGCGGGAGAAGGGGACATTCAAATAAGTAAAATAACTATTAATTGATAAGAATGAATAAAAGACGCATGGCATACTTCGAGAAGGACGACGTTCTTCATCTTACCATATCGGATGAACCAGAGGCGGGCAGTGTAGAGGTTAGCCCGAATATCACGGCAGAACTCAATGGCAAGGGCGAGCTGATTGGTATAGAGATTCTTAACGCGAGCACGTTCATTAGAGATTCCGTGC
>JAIWHJ010000058.1:0-8226 GCA_048629695.1 Promethearchaeota archaeon | reverse complement strand
CAACACAGCCACTGCATTCCTCAAAAGGCGGGACTAAAGTCCCACTTCCGTTTCAGATAATAAAGATGCCAAGAAGTACAATTTATTTTGGGGGGGTATCCGCTTTTCTCAAGTTTAAAATAGATATTTAATTGAATATATTGCAAATTTATACTTCTTCACTTTTTCTGCAAAACTGTTTTAATACTTCGTTAATTCACAGAGTTAACGACAAGCAACTTGAGTCAACCGGATACCCTGGTGCATCGTCAAAGCTGAAAATTAGAGTTGAGTATCGGATAATGTATTGAAGCACATGCAAATCCAACTTTATTTCCCCTAAAATTAAGAAATGACAATGCACTAGGTTTGATTTTGAGTTTCCGTTCAGGCACTGATTACAAGAGCAGCCCCATAACCGCGGGCGCAATTTCGTTAAGCGGTACAAGACGTTCCGCTCCTCCCCGTTTAAAGGCTTCTTTGGGCATGCCGAACACAACCGAAGTTTTTTCATCCTGGGCAAGGGTTCTTGCGCCTGCCTTGCGCATGGCGCCCATTGCATCCGCGCCGTCATGGCCCATGCCTGTGAGCATGACGCCTATGGCATTTGCGCCAACATGCTCGGAAACCGACTGCATGAGGACCTCAACCGATGGGCAGTGGCCGCACACTTTTTCACCCGGCTTGCAATCAACCTGATAGATGCCTCCAGACCTCCTTACCGTCATCTGAAAATCCCCTGGCGCAATAAGTATACGGCCCGGCATAACCCGATCGCCGTTTTTCGCCTCTTTTACCTCCATGGCGCAGAGGCTGTTCATCCTTTCGGCAAACATCTTTGTAAATCCTGCGGGCATGTGCTGGACTATCACCACTCCAGGCGTGGTGGCAGGAAAACGTGTAATCACATTCTTGATCGCTTCCGTGCCGCCTGTTGAAGCCCCTATGGCAATGACTTTGTCGGTCGATTCCGCCAGGGCCTTGGTTGCATGAAGCACTCCGGCTTTGGGCGTTTGATCTGTGTGTTTCCAGTGGGAGACATTGGCGGTGCTGGCGATCTTTACCTTGGTACGCAGTTCCATCATCATGGTGCTGAGTCCGCGGGCAACGTCAACGCCCGGTTTTGTCACAAAGTCGACCGCGCCTGCATCCAATGCATCCAGGGTGATCTGCTTGCCCCGCTGGGTAAGAGCGCTTACCATTACCACCGGCAGGGGATACTGGGGCATGAGCTTTCTCAAAAATTCCACACCATCCATGCGGGGCATCTCCACATCAAGGGTCAAAACATCGGGTCTATGTTTTATTATCATGTCCCGGGCAACGTATGGATCGACCGCCGCGCCCACCACCTCGATGCCCGGGTCCATACTCAATCCCTGTTTAAGGATGTTACGCACAAGAGCGGAATCGTCTACAATTAAGACACGAATACGCTTTTTGATTGATTGTGTATCAGCGTTCAAGGGTGTATTTATTGGTTTGATTGGTTTGTTGGTTGGATTGGTTGAAAAACAACAAAAAATTAAACCAACAAAAAAGTTTATAACTAATTTTTCCTGTAAACCGAAGGCATCACATACTCATATGGAACCTCTCCTCTCCTGATCGATTCCGAGTGGCCTATAAAAAAATAGCCGCCGGGCACTGTGTGATCATAAAATTTTCTCACCAGTGCATCCCGCGTAGGTTGATCAAAATAGATCATCACATTGCGGCAAAATATTATATGAAACGGTCTCTTAAAAGGAAAACGTTCGTTCATAAGGTTGAAACGTCTGAAGGTGACCTCTTTTTTTACACTTTCCGCAACCTCCTGCATCCCGTTTTCGCGATTGACAAAGTAACGCTGCCTGAGTGCGGACGGAACATGGCCGAGTTTTTCCGCCGCATAAACGCCTGACGCAGCCATGTTCAATGCCCTTTCGGATATGTCGGTCGCAAGTATTCCCGCGTCCCACATGCCGTATTCTTTGCCAAAGTATTCCAACATCACCATGGCCAGGCCGTAAGGCTCTTCACCTGATGAAGATGCTGCACACCAGATACGCAGGTCGCGGCAGTTATCGCGTTTCATTATTGCAACGATTTCAGGCAGCGCCTTTGCGCGGAAAAAATCAAAATGCGCGCTTTCCCGAAAAAAAAACGTGTAATTGGTTGATATCCTGTTGATCAGTTCGTTTAATGCCTGGCCTGTGTTGTCAGCCACGAGGTAGTCGTAATACTGCTTGAATGTCAAAAAATTGTGCGATCGAAGCAGTTTCTGCAGCCTGCCTACAACCAGAGACCTTTTCTGGTCGCTGAGGTTGATGCCGAATTTTTCATAGACCACAGACCGGATCAGATTAAACTCCTGGTCTGATATCGATATCAAGCTGGAGGATGTGTCGGCCTGTGATTGCAGTTTGCTATATTGAGACTGAGCCGCTTCCAAGATAACTTTCCTTAAACCTTTTAGTACTTCCCAAACTCACTGTCATCAAGTGCAATGGAGGGTTGGCCCTGGTCAGCTATGGCAGCCTGGGCAGGTGGTTTGTTGCCGCCCCAATCACTGTTTCCTCCGGCAGTTGCCTGCGGCTGTGTCTCTGCCGTATCCCAGTGTGCGTCCGGCAATAACCTGCCGGATTGACTGCCCGTGTGCCCATGGGTCAGCTTAAATCTGGACAGCATTTCTCTAAGCTGTACGGCCTGGCTGGAAAGTTCTTCAGACGCGGATGAGCTTTCTTCCGCATTGGCTGTGTTCTGCTGGGTCACCTGGTCTATCTGGCCAAGCCCCTGGTTGACCTGGGCAATCCCCTGTGCCTGCTCGTTTGAGGCGGCGGCAATCTCACCAACCAGGTCTGTTGCCTTGCCTATACCTTCAACGATTTCTTTTAATGCTTCGGCTGTTCTGTTGGCAATCTCCGTACCACCCTCTACTTTTTTGACCGACCCCTCGATCAACTCCGCTGTCTCTTTTGCTGCTTTCGCGCTTCTTGCTGCAAGGTTTCGCACCTCTTCGGCCACTACGGCAAAACCCTTGCCGTGTTTGCCTGCGCGCGCGGCTTCAACCGCCGCGTTTAAGGCAAGAAGGTTGGTCTGGAATGCAATCTCATCAATCACCTTGATAATCTTTGAGATATTCCGGCTTGATTCGTTGATCTCACCCATGGCCCCGACCATTTCCTGCATCCGGTAGTTGCCTTTTTCAGCGGCATCCCGGGCCTGGGTGGCAAGCTGATTTGCCTGGGTGGCGTTTTCCGCGTTCTGCTTGGTCTGTGAACCCATTTCGTTCATAGAGCTTGTGATCTCTTCAAGGCTGCTTGCCTGTTCAGTGGCGCCCTGGGAGAGCGACTGGCTCGAATCCGCCACCTGCTGAGAACCGGAGGCAATCTGATCGCCGGCCACATTAACCTGCCCAAGGATGTTGTTTAAGTTCAGCACCATCTTTGCCATTGCTTTCATAAGCCTGTCTTTGTTCGACCTTGCCTGGACATCTATACTAAGATCTCCTTCCGCCATTTTTTCCGCAATATCGGTAATCGAATCAAGGGCGCCTATCAGTTCATTCAGGTTGTTCTTGATCTCGTTGAAATCACCCTTATACTCGCCGGTGATCTTGTCCGGGATGTCGCCATTGCTGATCCGGTCAATATATTCGGCCGCAATGTTCAACGGCCCGATCACCGCATCGAGCGTGTTGTTTATTCCCTGCACGACTTTGCCGAAATCACCGCCGAATTTCGCTGCGTCTCCCCGTATATCAAGCCTGCCTTCAACCCCGGCTTGCTCCAGCATAGCCACCTCGGCCGCCAGGGCGTTGATCGAGTCGATCATCCCGGATAAGGCATTCATAAGCTCATCCCGGTCCGACCGTTTTTCAGCTTTTACATCCAGGTTTCCGACCGCGATCGCCTGAGCGATCCCGGTTATGTCATTTTCCGCATCAATGAGTATGTTCAGGTTGTTCTTGATCTTATTAAAGTCGCCCTTGTAATCGGCGGTAATTTTCTCAGGGATGTCGCCCTTGCTGATTTTTTCCACATGCTCGGCCATCATGTTCAACGGTTCAATCACCGCATCCAGAACATTGTTTAAGCCGGAGGGAACAGCTTTAAAGTCAATTCCGACCGCTTCGACGTCGGCTCTGGAATCAAGCTTTCCATTAAGAATATCGTCAGCAAGTTGTCTGATATTATTGACAATTTTTAATATTCCCTGTGATATCGATCTGGATATCCAAAGGGCGCATCCAATCCCAAGAAGTATGGCCAGTATGGCAGTGACGATCATCAGCATATTGTCTGTCGTCATCTCGCTTTCCATCTTTGCCTTCTGGTCGGCGCGGGCTTCTTCACATATCTTAAGAACAGACCGACCTGCCGTCACCATGTCTTGATTAATCCCGTCCTTCTGATCATACAGGTTTTTGTAATCCATACCTGTAGCAAGATACCGATCAAGCGCCGCAACAGCGCCACGGGCGGCTTCCCTCAAGGCGCTGTTTTCATGGTCTTTGACTAATTGCATCCAATCAGCCATGCTTTCGTGCAGAGTTCCCGCCGTTTGCTGAAGAGTATCCCACCGTTTCCGTGTTTTGTCCTTAAGATAATATAGCGCGCTGACCCTGAGCAGCAGGAAGTCCCGCATAATGACCTCATTAAACAAGACCTTGATTTTATCATATGCACGTATAGTCTCCTGGTTTCCAGAGGCCAGGGCAGCCTGCACACCGGGTTCTATTACGTCTTTGCCGACACTTCCTATATAAGCGACAAGCTCCCGGCCGACTTCTCCCCACACCCCCACTAAACCGGTTATATCCTTGTCCCAGGAGACATGGCTGGAAAAGGCGGCCTCGTAATCGCCGACCGCTGCAAGCACATCGTCCATCTGCTTCTTATTGACCGGGTCCTTGAACTTGGTCTTGGTCTCGTTTGCCTGTTTTTTGAGACCTGCAATATGCTTTTCAGTCTTGTTTATGTATTCCTTGCCTCCGCGAATAATAAAATTCTTTTCCTGCTGCCGCGTGCCAAGCATTTCCTTAACCATTCGATTTACATCATCGGCATTGTGCACCCTGTCTTCTATGCTCAACATACCACTATAGCCGATATACGCTACGATGGCCGCCAGCAATATAACAAAAGAAAATCCGGCAATCGCCATTGTCCCCAATTTCATGTTCTTAAACATTTTTTTGTTTACTCCTATATTTTTTGTTATCTAAGGTAGTCGATTGAATGGCAACTCGATCTACTGGGCCGCTTGACTAATACTTTCCAGTTCATCCTCATAAAGCAATCTGTCCACATCAAGCAGGATTTTGACATCTTCGTCTATCTTGCCCATACCCTGGATATAGCGGCTGGCCGTGCCCGAGCCGATCTGTGCGGGCGGCTCAATCTGGGATTCCGGGATGTCGGCCACTTCGCTTACCCGGTCCACTACCAGTCCGACTGATTTGTCTTTGATGTTGACCACTACTATGCAGGTGCGGTCGTCGTATTCACGCGATTCCAGCTTGAACCGGCTGCGCACGTCCATAACCGGGATCACCTTGCCCCGCAGGTTGATTACTCCCTTGATAAAACCAGGCATGTCAGGCACATCCGTGATCTTCTGCAGACCGATAATTTCGGTTACATGACGAATAGAGATGCCGAATTCTTCGGTTCCCACCTGGAAGGTCAAAAACTTGTCCTTCTGAGTATCCTCGTCATCCTCGTCATAGTCATCAAGCACAACTTCGTTCTCTTTGACCGCTGCCATTAATCTCCCTCCTTCTTCTTTATGTAAATACTCATAATTTTGAAAAATTAGCGTAACCTATTTGTAACTTCATTTTTTTTGAATTTACGTTCAGGCGCTAATTACCCGCCATTTCAATAAGGCCCTTTATGTCAAGAATCAGGCTTACCTCGCCGTCTCCAAGGATGGTGCAGCCTGACACTCCACGGGCATCTTCAACGTAATAATCTGAAAGCCTTTTAATAACGGTCTGCTGCTGGCCCAGCACTTCATCTACAAATAAACATACCCCTTTTGTCTGATAATCTACGGCTACCATTATCCCATGGTGCAACTGAGTGTGGTCGGCATGAACGTTGTAAAGTCTATGCAGGCGGACAACAGGGAGCAATTCTCCGTGAATGCGGACCACTTCCTGTCCGTCCGGGGTTACTGTAATATCCCGGGGCGTGGGCCTGAAAGATTCCTTGATCAGCAGAAGCGGCACTGTATAACGCTGCGCTCCCACCCTCACGAGCATGCCTTCCATAACGGCAAGGGTAAGGGGTATGCGCAATATTATCGTGGTACCTTTGCCTTTGCTGCTCCGGATTTCGACGCGTCCTTTTAGATTCTCTATGTTTTTCTTGACCACATCCATGCCCACGCCGCGGCCGGATACGTTGGTGACTGTCTCTGCGGTTGAAAATCCCGGTTCAAAGATGCACTTGAATATTTCCTCATCGCGCATGTCACTGCCGTCGCCACTGATAACGCCGCGTTTAACGGCCAGGGCCAGTATTTTTTCCCTGTCCAGACCGCGGCCGTTATCGCGCACTGTGATCAACACCTCGCCTCCCTCATGTTCCGCTTTTAATGTGATCTCTCCGGTTTCGGATTTGCCGCACGATTTCCGTTCTTCAGGAGGTTCTATGCCGTGGTCTAAGGAATTACGGATAATGTGCACCAGGGGGTCGGAAATCTGTTCAATCACGGTCTTGTCGACCTCGGTCTCTTCTCCTATCCTGGTGAGATGGACCTTTTTGCCGCATTTGGCGGAAAGATCGTGTACCAGCCGGATCATCTTTCGAAAAACACCGGAGACAGGGATCATCCGCACGCTCATGGCAACGTCCTGGAGTTCGCTGGCGACCCGTTCAAGGTGATGCGATGCTTTTTCAAAATTCTCAAATTCATAGTCTTGAAGGTCAGGATTATTGGTGACCATGGCCTTGGCTATGACCAGTTCGCCTACAAGGTTGATCAGGCTGTCTAGTTTATCCAGATCTACCCGGATGTCGCGGCGGGTTACTTTTTTGCCTCCTGATTCTAATACGGCGGCTCGTTTTTCCTGTTTTACCTGCTTTTCAAGAGCGGATTCCACAGCTTTTGGATTCGCAGCTCCTATATCCACCAGGATCTCGCCCAGGGGTTTATTCTGGACCTCCAGTGCCTCTTCAATGGCTTCAGGGGTTGCATCATTGCGTGCGACAAGGATTTCTCCAATTTTTTGCGGCTCTGCCGTGTCTTCACACTCGGGCAGCATTTCGTCCATCAATTGTACAAGAAGGTCACAGCCATCTATATCTCCTGCTTTTTCGTTCGATATATCAACAACGCCATCACGGATCATATCCAAAATCCGGAGCAGTGACTTAATGTTATGGGCCTTTACAGGGATCTGGCCCGACCTCATAGCGCCGAGCACGGTCTCCACTTTGTGGCTTAATCGTTCAAGGTCTGCATAGCCCATGAACCCGCAGTTGCCTTTAAAGCTGTGGATATTGCGAAAGGCGGTGTCCATGTGATCCGTGTTATCCGGGGTCTTTTCCAGTTCAAGAAGCGTCTGCTCCACCGTATCAAGTATCTCATCCGATTCCTGAATAAATTGCTTGACCATCTCAGGGGTGATCGTAAGCTGAAATTCATCAGGAGAATCAGGAGAATCGGGTTGAGAAGCATCCGGCTGGGTCTCCGGGGGCAAGGAAGAGTGGGCGCTATGTGCCGCAGCGAATTTTCCAATCAGCGTCAGGGCCTCTGTGTCAAATTCCTCATCGGAAGAAGATGCCTCAATGGCATCCAGAATCCTTTGAACCACATCACAGGCGTGAATAAGGAGATCCGCATGACTCCTTTCAAGCTGATATTTGCCTTGCCTGACAAAATCAAGGAGTGTCTCCGCCTCGTGGGTTACCTTGGCTATATTGTATAACTGGAGAAAGCCGGCGCTTCCTTTTGCGGAATGAAACATGCGGAAAATGCTGTTTATTACTTCATCATCAGGCTCGCCTGACGCCTCAACAATTTCCTGGAGTTGAAGCAGGTTCAGTTCGATTTCTTCAAACATTTCCCGGCTTTCGGAAACAAAACCAAGAAGTATCTCTCTATCTTCATCGCTGGAAGCGCTTGCCATTTTCTGTTTTTCCTCCTGTCGCAGGTAAATGTGCTGACATATCACAAAAATTCAGTTATCAGTATTTAGTACCTTAGAAAATATTTTCTGCGCGTTTCTGGCAGAAAATATTTTCGTGAAGGTAC
>JAIWHJ010000057.1:0-8226 GCA_048629695.1 Promethearchaeota archaeon | reverse complement strand
ATTCGGCTTGATGCCGGAAAATAGCTGGAACCACCAAAAAAGTAAATGTTTGGCAGCGTACCCCAAGGGCACTTCCTGTGGAGTGCTGCCGAACATTTACCCTTAACCAGGCACATACTCAGCTAATACAGGCCACAACTGAATTATAAAACTCATAAGTTCCTCATATGCCTCGTCAACATCCCGGCCGGGCGCCATCGCGAGTTCCGCCCGTACCAGTGCTCCGTCGGTACGGTGTTTGGTAAGGGCATCCCACATCAGATAAAATTTATTATGCCACGGATTGGTGATCACTCTGCCACGCTGCAGAAAAAAATAACCTGCCAATACTTTGTTATCTCCTTTTTCCAGGAGGAGCGTCATAATCTCTATCTGCCTGTCCGGAGCTACGGCCACAAGCCGTTTCCCTGATTTCCGCATACTGAAACCACCTCCCAGCAGACATGACTGGGGCGCATGGGCAGTATGATGCGTCCCCTGGTATTCATAAAACGGAATAAGCAGGTGAATTACATCAGGAGATCCCTTTTTCAAATACATGGCCTGCAGGTAATCATCCGACCAGAGGGAATCTAATATTTTTTCCGAAAGATATTGCCTCTCTCCATGCCAGTCACCAATAGCCATTGGAAAAGAAGCAAACTGTTCCCTGGGAGGACATGTGGAATCAGTGGATATTTTCTGCATGGCCAGACCGCCTCCGGCAAACAGCAGACAAAAGCATGCGGTCATGATGAACCGCGCTTTACTTCCCGGAAAGGAGCGGAACGAATCTTTCCAGAACGCCGCAGGAGGCTGCGAGCCGATCCTTTTCAGAACAAACGCCATAAACCCAAGAATCAAAAAGGCTGTCAGAAAAATTGCAATGCCGAAAAAATCGTGAAAAGTATCCTCAGCCAGCTCGGGATGGCCGTTTACAGTAAAAATTCCGGTAATATATATCCTGAAAGAATTCAGTATAACCGAAAGTGGCATAGCAATGATCAAAATGACAAGCCGCCGCCATATACCCCGCACAAAAAAGTATCCCACAAGCAGGCCCATCAGGACAATCGGCATGATATACCGCAATCCGCTGCACGCATCCACCACATTCAGTTTCCCGACTCCAAGATCAATGATATTTCCCTCAAGCAACGCACTTATCCCTGTAGCCCGAAGCATCTCGGTTGACAAGGCGCTGGCCATTAATTTCAGTTTGAACGAAATCGTCTGATTAAGAAAAGGCGGCAGAGGGACGATAAAAACAAGAATCAAAATCGGGAAAAGAAGATGCCTGGCCCTTTTGCCGTAAAGCGTAACAATAAGTCCTACGGCACAGCCCCATAACCCGATGTAAAGCAAAGTTATCATCGAGCCGAGTTCTCCCAGAAATATCAGGCACACTGACAAAATTGCAGGCAATAACCCCCACGGATTCCAGGAAAATTCCAGGAACCTGAACCTACCCCTTTCCTCCCAGCACAGATAGAGAAAAAGCGGCACAATCAGATAACAATAACTATTGTCACCGCTTGACCATTGCCTTGCAAGTTTTGGAAAAATCGGCCAGAAGCCGATCACAACGCAAGCCAGAATAGCAAGTGGAAAAGCGATTTTTAAAAAATCGTTTTCTTTTACAGGGTCAACTTGCATAAAGCCTCTTAAGCCTCTCAAGTATACTGTGTAAGCTTTTTAGTACCTTAGAAAATATTTTCGTGAAGGTACTTATACCCCTTGTATGGGGGGTACTGAAAATAGTCCAGGACCTTTAAAGGTTTCCAGTTTATCTGGGTTAAGAAGTAAGCGATTTCTGTGTCGCCTCAAGAATTTTCACTACATCGAGTCCGTTTTTGCCGTTACTCAGCGGCTCTTTATCATTCACAATACAGTCAATAAAATGATTCAGTTCCGTTCGAAGCGGTTCGGCGCCGCTTATGTTAGGAATAATAATATCTCCATATTTGTAGGAATAATGAAATTCCGCAAACGTGTCATAATGTTTCGGCTTTTCAATACCTTTATCATATATTTTAATCTTTTCAGTCGGCTGGACATCATCATAAACCATCATTTTTTTACTGCCCACAACGGTTATGCGCCGGATTTTGTCAGGATCCAGCCAGCTCACGTGGATAATGGCCATGAGATTTTCAGGAAAGCGCAGGGTGACGACAGCCACGTCTTCTATGAGCGGGTTGATATGAGATGTGCCATGAGCGCTAACTGAAAGAGGCTCTTTCCCAAGGAGGTAAAGAATAATGGAAATATCGTGAGGAGCAAGATCCCAGATAACATTTATGTCATTCTGGAAAAGGCCCAGATTTAACCTTTGGGTAGATATGTAATAGATTTTACCTAACTCCCCGGAGTCAATCACCTCCTTCATTTTGCGGACAGCCACGGTATAAAGAAAGGTATGACCCACCATCAATTTTTGTTGATTTTTTTCTGCAAGTGCAATCAACTCCCGTGACTCTGAAACCGACGCGGCAATCGGTTTTTCGACAAATACATGCTTGCCGGCCGAAAGTGCCTCTGAGGCGAACCGATAGTGAGTTTTGACCGGTGTGGCCACGGCCACGATGTCGATCTCCGGATCAGTGATGATATCATGATAATCAGTGGTGGTCTTGACAGAGGGATAGAGCCGCTTCATATGTTCCAGGCGGTCTGAGTCAAGATCCGCAACCCTTTTTACTTCACTTCCGGCCAACTGCTGGAAATTCCTGATTAAATTCGGCCCCCAGTAACCGCACCCGATAACCCCTGCTTTCAACATAATCCGTTTTTAAAATCCGCCTTTTCCCAAAAAAATAACCGGAAATGTCTGTAAAATGATTTTCAAATCAAACCACAATGTCATGTTGCTGATATAGTACAAATCAAGAATCACCATATCCTCAAAACTGACGGAGCTTCGCCCCAGGGCCTGCCACAAACCGGTACAGCCCGGCAGAATATCAAGTCTTTTCTTATGCCATTCTTCATAGCAGTCCCATTCATAGGGCAGACACGGCCTGGGAGCAACCAGACTCATATCTCCTTTCAGAACATTGAATAACTGGGGCAACTCATCCAAACTTGTTTTCCTGATAAATTTCCCAAACTTAAATATTCTGGGATCACTGGTTATCTTGAAAATCTTGATTTCCTTATTTTGACACTGATTGCCATTCCGAATAAAATCCTTAACATACTCCTTGTGACTGGAATCGTCCAAAGACATATGCATGGAACGGAATTTATAAAATTCAAAAGGCTTTCCCCCCTTCCCTATTCTCACCTGTTTGAAGATGACCGGCCCCTTGGAAGAGAGCTTGATCCCGATTGCAATAGCAAGAAATAGAGGGAAAAGAATAATCAGGGCCAACCCGGAGATGATGGTATCAATATTGTACTTAACCGACCAGTCACGACTGTCAAGAGGATTCTGAGAAAGCGTCATGACAGGGATGCTTGAATAAAACTCAACATTCATTTTTTCAGCAATAACACCAAGAATATCCGAATAAATCCGGACCGCCTTGCCTGTGCCGAGACATTTTTCAACAATATATGCCAGCCGTTCATAGGGAGCCTTATTAATGGCAATCAGTATTTCATCCACCAAATTATCACGGATAATATCTTTTAGATTATCCAGCGTACCCATGTTTTGAAAGTCATTCCAGATAATTGTCCCCTTTTTTTTGTAATCATCCAGAAAACCGACGATATGAAAATTCGAAAAAACATCCTGTTTCAGGGCATCCGCCGCATTTCTTGCCGCTTTATCACCGCCGACAATCAATACGTTGGTATGATAAAGTTTTTTAGCCACCAGAAGTCTTAAAATTTTATTTACAATTAAAACTCGAAAGACGAGCAGAAAAAAAGGCAGAAAAAACAAACAATAAAGAATCAGGTTCTTTCCGTACCCTACAAAATAGTCAAGATTAAAGATGATCAAAAAAATAACACAGACAATGCCGCCGGCAAGAATAGACTTCAGAATAAGAATAAACTGCCTGTAGCGGGAGATAACCACATCCCGGTTATAAAGGTTGTTGAGAAAAAAACAGAAGAGATAAACCACCAGAAAAATCAACCAGAGCAGGAGATGGCTGATACAGAAATAAGGTTGCCGGCGGGTTATGTCCCAGAAATCAGGTATGGCTATGATTATGGCCAGGGCAAAAGAAAGAGTGATTATACAAATATCCAGCCCCAGAAAAATATATTTGAATTTTGGTTGCTTCCGAATCATTTTTTGCGACGTTCCTTTAGTAATGTTGCAGGATTTCCAACCACTACGGTGAAAGGCGGGACATCTTTTGTCACCACTGCACCGGCCCCCACCAGGGCGCCTTCTCCGACAATCACCCCGCACAATATGGTGGCATTGGATCCAATGGAAGCCCTCCTCTTGATAAGGGTGGGAATGCACTTCCAGTCCGCCTCGGTCTGCAGGGAACCATCGTCATTCACCGCCTTCGGTTCCGGGTCATTAATAAACATGACCCCATGTCCCACCATGACTTCGTCCTCTATGGTCACTCCTTCACAGATAAAGGTATGACTCTGGATCTTGCAGCGCCTGCCTATCCGGGCATTCTTCTGCACCTCGATAAAAGGACCGATCTTTGTCTCATCGCCGATCTCGCAACCGTACAGATTGACAAAATCAGCGATCTTGACATCTTTTCCTATTGCTACATCAGGGGCGATTCGTTTGCAGCCTTTATCCATTTTATTTCTCTTTGCTTGCTCAAAAATAATCCTAATCAAATTCTTTTATCTTATCACACACATATCGAATCTGCAACTCTGTCAGTTCCGGAAACATGGGGAGCGATAAGACTTCCGCAGCCGCTTTCTCGGCATTTGGGAAATCCCCTTTGCCGCAGCCCAGAGATCTATAGGCATCCTGCAGGTGAATCGGAACAGGATAATGGATGCCGCAGGATATTCCCCGCTCGCCCAGAAAGGCCAGAAGTTCATCCCGCCCGGCCGCCACACGAATAGCATAAACATGGTATACGTGCCTGGCATAATCCGCCTGGAATGGAGTTGTAATCCCGGACCCGGCAATACCAGCCAGAAGTTCATTATAAAGAGCACCATTTCGACGCCGCGCCTCAGTCCAGTCATCAAGATACTGCATCTTCACACTCAGCACCCCGCCCTGGAACCCATCCATCCTGGCATTCCAACCGATTATGGAATGATAGTATTTTTTCTGCTGGCCATGATCACGGAACATTCGCATTTCTGCTGCAAGTTCCGGATTATTTGTAGTAACAGCGCCAGCCTCGCCATAAGCGCCCAGGTTTTTCCCAGGATAGAAACTAAAGCAACCTGCGTCACCAATAGAACCGGCCCGTTGTCCATTATATTCCGCCCCGTGTGCCTGGCAGGCATCTTCAACAACAACCAGGTTGTGGGCCCGGGCAATTTCCATTATCGGGTCCATATCCGCCATCTGGCCATAGAGGTGAACAGGGACAATGGCTTTCGTTTTTGCGGTTATTGCAGTTTTTATATTTTCCGGGCTGATATTGCATGTGAGTTCATCCGTGTCGACAAATACCGGTGTTGCCCCACAGAAACTGATCGCTTCCGCAGTAGCGATAAAGGTGTTGGGAGATGTGATCACCTCATCGCCAGGCCCTACTCCAAGCCCCAGGAGCGCTATCCACAAAGCATCTGTGCCGCTTCCCACCCCGACAGCATGCTCTGTACGGCAAAACGGTGCAAAAACCTTCTCAAATCTCTCCACCATCGGACCGCCGGCAAAAGCATTTGAGTCCAGCACCTCCTGCAAAACCGCTGCAATCCGGTCTTTAATCGGCCCATACTGAGCCGTAAGATTAAGAAATGGAACTTTCATTTATCTATTTCCTGTTTTTACTGATTTAACGTCTCGTTAATTCAACAACTTACTTAATTTAAAAGCAAATTATAAGGCTTCGGTAAATGCCGATTTATGAGGTATTATCTCATGGATTATTTTTGTTTGCAACCGGTTAGAAAGAAACCCATTATGGGTGATTTTATTGCAAGATTTGTTATAGTGATAATTGTAATGACAATCACAACGCCGGGAGGGTAACTAATGGCGGTTCAAACAGAGAGAATAACAATCCCTAGGTGAAACAATGAAAGTACACGAATTTATGACGACAAAAATAGAATTCATAGACGCCGATGGGTCTGTTTATGAGGTGATTGAGAAAATGGTTGATAAGAGAATTCGTTCCCTGCTGGTAAAATTGTCAAAAAAAAATAATGATTACGGTGTGATAACAGCAAGAGACGTGGTTTTTAAAGTCATGGCTAAGTCTATTGATCCTAAAAATATCAAGGCGCGGGAGATTGCCTCTAACCCGATTGTCTGTATCGATCAGGATATGGATTTCAACGAGGCCGCAACGCTGATGAAAAAGGCGAATATATCAAGACTGATTGTATGTGATGCTAAAAAAATTGTCGGTGTTGTAGCCATGATGGATGTCATGTCAGCCGCGTTGATCAAGAGGGCGAGAGGAGATTATGATCTTTGATAAGGTATTGTCTCACGGCAAAAAAGAACAAAAGGTAATAGAGAATATTCAGAAACACATAAAACTTCTCTGTTACGCATGTGACTTGTTCAAAAGAGCCCTGGAGCAACATGACCGCAATCTCATGCGCAAAGTTATCGATCTTGAACGGGAAGGTGATTACATTAGAAGAGAAATCATCTCAAATGTTTATAAAGGGGCTTTTCTGCCGTATCTCAGGCCTGACTTGTGCAAATTCGTAGAAATAGTCGATCACATTTTTGATCTGCTTGAGGATAATGCGTATCACTATATAGATATTAAACTGCCGGAACAGATTGATGATGAGTGTATTCGAGTTGCATTTCTTAATTTAAGGATATGCGAAATTCTCATGATCACCTTTAAGGCCATGTTAAAAGGAGAGGACCTTCGTGAAAAAACACTGGCAATAAGGATATATGAAAAAAAGATTGATGATATAAAGGTGAATCTGATCAGAGAGGTTCGAAAAATACGGGTTGATACTTTCTGGGAGGGAAAGATCCTCTCTGATTTTATATCGTATCTTACCAAGATAAGCGATGTTATTGAAGATGCCGGCGACCACCTGCAGATTATTAACCTAAGCTATCAGATAACATAAGGGCTCGCTCAAAAATATTTTTGAGCGAAACATAATCCTGCAGAGAGCGGTATAGCGGTCATGTGGAAGATTACGAGCGGTATTTTTCTGGGTTGGGGCCTTGGGGCCAACGACTCTGCCAATATTTTCGGAACAGGGGTCACAACAGGGGTCATCAAATATAAGACAGCCGTCCTGCTGACAGGGATATTCGTGTTAATGGGTTCTCTTATCGACGGCCCGAAATGTATGGAGACGGTGAGTGATCTTTCACGGCTTCTCCCTGCGGACGCGTTTTGCTGCGCCCTTGCGGCGGCAGTCACCATGGCCATCCTCACCTTTTTTGCCATTCCCGCTTCAGCCTCCCAGGCTATAATCGGCGCTGTTATCGGAGCAGGTATACTCTCGGGCACAGCAGATTTTTCAAAATTGTTTAAAATTTTTTCATGCTGGATATTCACCCCGGTTTTAGCCCTGATTTTAGGATATTTTTTCCATCGGTTCATAGGATATTTGTTGGATAGAACCATAACCAACATGAGCCACCGGAATTTATTGTATTACATCGGAATTATCACGGCCGGGTGCTACGCTGCATACGCCCTTGGCGGCAATAATGTGGCCAATGTCACTGGAGTTTATGTGGGATCGGGAATTTTGTCGGTGCAAAACGCCTCTTTAATCGGGGGGCTGAGTATTGCAGCAGGTGTTCTTACATACAGTAAAAAGGTCATGATGACCATTGGTAAGGGAATCGCCCCGCTTGACCCTTTTTCAGCCCTGATTACTATATTAGCCGAAGCGTTGACACTGAACCTGTTTACCCATATCGGGGTGCCGGTATCATCGTCCCAGGCAATTGTCGGGGCGGTTGTAGGTGTCGGGATTGTAAAAGGAATGAAAACGGTACGTTCCAGGATGCTTATAAAAATCGGCCTGGGGTGGATAATGACACCTGTATCGGCCGGTCTGTCGGCATATTGTCTTATACGATTTGTCGTCCATTAACAAACTCATAAGCCGTATAAACCGGAAACCCCCAATCTCAATATCTAACCCAGATAAACTGGAATTCTTTAAAGGTCCTGGACTATTTTC
>JAIWHJ010000056.1:0-8288 GCA_048629695.1 Promethearchaeota archaeon | reverse complement strand
ACAGACATTGGTAATCCCCAAACTATACGCCACCAGGGACGCAGCGCCGCTTCCGCGGCCGCAGATTCGCGGACTGCGGGATACGATATCTTGAACCACAAGAAAATAAGATGAAAACCCCATTTTTTCGATGATGCGCAGTTCATGTTCCAGGCGGTCCACAACGGTTTCGGGGAGATCGTCACCATACCGTTTTCGCGCCCCTTTATACGCAGCATTCCGCAGGCGATGCTTGGCGCTTTGTCCTTGTGAATTGCCCCACGGCGGCAGAACAAGTCCGGAACAGGGACCGGTAAACGTCAGCCGTTCTGCAATTTCCCGGCCGGCCCGAATCGCATCCGGCCAAATGGCAAAACGTTTAGCATATTCCGATGCCGGCGCCAGCCATGCGTCAGAGGGCGCCGCATGTTTTGGTGTTAACCGGGAAAGAGATGTATTACGGTCTATTGCCCGCAGCATACGGTGGATCTTTACGTCATCCGGGTCCAGGAAAAAACTTCCGGGCGTGGCCACAACCGGCACACCAAGGTTTTTGGATATCTTCCGCAATTCAAAGGCCGTGCCATCGGGCCTTCTTGGCGCTGCTGCTGCGATCGTTACACCGGCTTCATACCACTCCGACAAAAGCTCAGGGTTTTGTGTTAGGACGGTCAGTCCCCGGGCATGGTCGGGCACGGCGGATTTCAGATCAAATCCTTTATCTGAGTGACGGCACGTAATCAGGCGGCAGAGGTTGCCATACCCCTGCTCGTTCTCCACCAGGCAAACAGCGCGACATCCGGATACGGGATCTGTCAGCTCCGCACCCACAATGGGGGTAATGTTTTCACGTTCGCAACTCTTTAAAAAGGGCCACAGGCCATAAAGATTGTCGGTATCCGTAAGGGCCAGTTGCGTGTACCCCCGCTGTTTGGCAGCCGCGCAAATCCTTTCCGGCGAACACGTACCCCACATCAATGAATAATATGAACGAACGGTAAGGGGAATCATTGTTACAGAGTTCTTCCCATACGAATTGCGTTGAAACCAAAACGATGGCGGATCGCGTCGAGAGCAAAAATCAGGGTGTCACTCATCGCGTTTTCTTTTTCATATTCGGCAAAAAGCGCCATCTGTGCGGGGGGATAAGTCAGACGGTCGCAAATCAAGCGCAGATGCCGGATGCCGACCCGGCGTGTCCAGGCCCGTTCAAGCGCTCTCTTTGCCAGAACAAACAAGCGAAAATCATTGGCCGTGGCCGGATTGGCCACAGCCTGACGGGCAATCCGCCTGCCGTCGGAATAGTCGAGGAGAATCTTGATCCGTCTTGCTGTCAGCCGCCGCTTACGCAAATCCGCACCGGCCCGTTCGGCGAGTCCATATAATGCGCCTTGCACTACCGCCGCATGGTTGGTGTCATCAGCAAACTCATGATCTGCAACCACAACCGGCAGCTTCTGTCCCACAGGCAGAACCGGGGATGGGTCAATGCCGCGCACGGTATGGTACAGGTTGTTGCTGCGGCTACCGAACATAATATTCAATTGTTCCATGGACAGACTGGCCACATGACCGGCACGGGTTAAATTGAATTCCCGAAAACGTTTCAGGTCTTCCCGCTCGATACCGGGGATAAGATGGAGCGGCACGGGTTTCAGAAAGTCTTGTTCTTCGCCGGCGCCGATGACATACTCACCGGCAGGCTTGACCATACGTGTTGCCACTTTAGCGATCAGTTTGTTGGGAGCCACCGACCAGATGGGATCGAAACCCATATCCGCCCGTATCGCCTTACGAATGCGCCACGCCACGTCAGGCGGCGGACCGAACAGTCTTCCCGTTCCGGTGGCATCTACAAATAGATGTCCGTTGTGGTCGGTCATTTCAATCAACGGCGAATATGGCAGGGCGTGTTTAACGAGCCGGGTCATTGCACGTTCGTACCGGGCGGGACGGGGCGGTAGCACAACAGCATCCCGGCAACAGCCAAGCGCCCGTCCCAGGGTCATGCCTTTGCGTACGCCGCTTTGATACGATTCTTCGCTCATGTCATACACCACCGCCCGCGCCGCACCCCCTAGAACAATGATCACCGGACGTCCCCTCAGCCGGCTGTCCACCAGTCGTTCCACAGCCACGGCAAAATCGGCCACATTTATATGGATGATTGAACGCTCACGCATGAGACTCCGTATTCCTTGAGCAACTCTACCATCCTCCGGGCGTTTTCCGGCGCCTGGGCGCGGACATGATTGTTGAAAAAAATGATGCCCCTGCAAGCCCGGTCACTCATGGGCTCAATTTTATTTTCGATCCATTCGTGTAGTTCTTCGTCGGAATAATTGTAATCAAATTGATGCTGCATGTTCCCCGAACGCCAGCCTTTGGCATTGCGACCGTGAAAGCGCACATAAAACAGATCCGGGTGGGTCACGATGTCCAGGGCCGGAAACAGGCCCGGCAGCTCCGGTTCGTCAACGGCCACCAGGGTAACCCGGCGGCGTTCCAGTTCGGCAAACACATGATCGTTAGCCCAGGAGCTATGTCGGAATTCTATTGCCAGAGGCAGGCCGTGAAGTTTGTCAAGCAAGGCTGCCAGGTATTTTCGGTTGGGCGGCGTTCGGTGAAACCAGGGAGGAAGCTGGATCAACACGGCTGCCAATTGCCCGGCCTGGACCAGTGGCGCCACACCCTCTCTGTAATTAATCGCCTGGTCCGGCCAGTGCCGGGGGTCGATTTCGTGAGTTAGGCTGCGAGTCAACTTGGCAGCAAACAAAAATTCCTGTGGAACTTGCCGGCGCTGGCGCTCAATGGCTTCAGCCCTGGGCATTTGGTACCAGGTGTAGTTAAGTTCGGTGATGGAAAACTGCCGGGCATACAGAGGCAGCATGTTCCCCGACTTTGTGCCGGGTGGGTAAAATCCGGCTTCGACCCACTCTGTATATGAAAAACCGCTGGTGCCCACAAACAGACCACAGGCATTAGGGTCTCGTTGTTCTTTAGTAATTATTGCGGTCATATTCTACCCTGGATCCATCAGTTAATATCCAATGTCGAATTCTCAATATCCAATTTTCAAGTATTTTTCCGTTGGACATTGATCATTGGATATTGGATATTTCAATGCAGTTTGAATTTTGTTGATATAGCTTTAACAAGGGCTTAATATTTAAAGCCTCTCCACAACCTCGGGTCCTCTCTGAACACCGATCACCTTGCCCTGGACCAGGACCTGGTCGAAATTGTAATGAACCGGCCGGTAAGCAGAATTCTCGGAACGTAGTTCAATCTGTTTTTCCCTGAGAAAAAAGCGCTTGACCGTTGCTTCTTCCTGATGGATAAGCGCAACCACGATTTCACCATTCTCAGCAAACTGGCGCGGCTCGCAGATAACCAGATCTCCATCCAAAATGGCAGCATCCTTCATGGAATCGCCTGTTACTTTGAGTGCAAACAGGTTTGAGCCCCGGTATATGGCCGCATCAACCACAATGCTGCCGCCCCACTCCTGCTGGGCGTACAAGGGCAATCCGGCGGCGATGTTCCCGACGATCGGCACCTCCCGCCATCGCATGATACCCGCCGTTTCCCGGGCGCGATTGAGCAGATGGATCGTACGGCTGTAACGGCCCTCACGTCTGAGAATTCCTTTTTTCTCAAGGGCTCTTATAAGCTGAGATATGGCCGCATGGCTTACGCCCATATCGGCTGCCGCCTGCCGCAAGCTGGGCGCTTTTCCGGTTCGGATTATCTCACGCTCCAGATAACTGAAAAACCGTTCCTGTTTTGATGTTAGTTCAGGCTGCATAAAACAAACCTCCCGTGTTTATATTCGACACGTATTTATAGTAACGCGGCAAAATGTAAATGTCAATGTAAATATTAATGTATAATATGTGTGGGTTGTCAGAAAAACATGATGGACAAATAGGAGTTGTATGCAATCAGAGCCAAGCTCGGATGTCAGACATATCGAAGGTTATGAGGCCGGCTGATATCCTGAAGGTTTGAAGAGATATCTTAAACGATCAGTTTCTACATGGAGTTTTGTTTACGAGTATGAATTGTTAGAAACCTGGGGGCGTACCGCTTAGCAATAAAAAGCTGTAAACTGCAAAACTAAACTGCGTCCCTCTTTTTATTATATTCTATTTGACAGCCGCTACGATTTATAGTGGAATGCCGTTCTCGATATGTAAAAAAGCTTATACTATGAAGCAGGAGGAAAATTTACTATGAGTCTCAAAAGAAAGGGATTTCTAGAAGGTCATAAGAAAGTCGCCGGTGATAAACTTGTAACCCGTATGTCTTCTCTCAAAGAGAAAGGTTTGGACGCCGTCGCGATTAAACGCGACAGCTTTATCAAAAAAATGAGGGCCGACATCCGCAAAGCAAATTACCGCCTGGCCTGTATTGCCGCCCAGGAGAAGTTAAACGCTGATAAAGTCCAAACCAAAACAGAAAAACTGGCTGCCAAAAAGAACACCCCTGATAAGCCGTCGGCAAAGATCGCCAAGGGTGCTCCCGCAAAGAAGGAAAAGAAAGAAAAAAAGAAAGCGCCACCTCCTGCTTCGGATGAGCAAGAGTAGGAATCGGCTGTTCATCCGAATTTTTATTGATCCCTGTCAATTGATCGTAACATCCGGCTATCATGGTTGACCGGAAGCGTATATTTAAAAATTGCAGAATGCTGATTCCATTCCCCTCTTTTTGTTTTCAGATCTATCCACAAAACCTAAGGTTGGTCAGACATATCACAGGTTTTTGAGGAGGATGATATCTTCACCAGAAAGGATGCTATCTCAGGTCTTAAAAGCAGTCCTTGGGCGGATTTATGTAAACTGGTCAATACACCCCTGGACAGTTCAAATTTTGGAATATGATATCACAACCTTCAATATTGCTTTTCCGGTTCCATATACATAGCAGTAAAACGTAACAAAATCTGATTTTTCTATTATAATTAATATGTTATATACTATTAATTTTAGTAGGTGTCAAGTTAAATCTTCTCTCCTTTCATCATCCAGGATTAAAAATCGAGTAGGATGAAGGTTGAGTCGACCGTTGTAATACATTTCTCATGGCCTTGAAGTAATCTCTTTGAACTTTTAAATTAGATACTTTGCAATATCGCTGGGTGGTCGTGATCCAGTTGTGACCTAAAAGGTCCTGGATAGTCTCCACCTCGGCCTCTGCATTTAATAGCTGTGTGGCCATCGTATGCCGTAGCCGATGACACGAGACGTTTATTCGGGTCTTCTTTGCATAATACTCTATCCGCTTTTGAATGCCTCGTACCGAGATAGCCTGCCCCTTATAGGTTCCTTTCTCCACCAAAAAGACTCTCTTGGTCCGATTGCGGGAACGAAGCTTCAAGTAGGCTTTCAACGCATCATGGGCGTCATTGCTGATGTATACCACACGGCCCTTGCCGCCTTTTCCTTGCTGAACGATGAGCCTGCGACGTTTGAAGTCAATCACTCCAAGGGTCAGGTTGGACACCTCTTCTACACGAAGCCCACACCTGAGCATCAGCTTGAACATGGCAATATCCCGTTTGTTCTTGATCGCACCAAACAGTTTTTCAACTTCCTGGTCGCGAAGACTCCGCGGCAAGGGTCTGGGAACACGAAGACGGCGATTACGATTCACAGGGTTGATAAGATCCACGTTCTCCTCGTATTTTAAGTAATCGTAAAACACACGGATGATAGCCAAATACAGGTTGATGCTTGCCGGATTCATCCTTTTTCTGAGAAGATAGTCGATATACATGTCTACCTTTTCAGGTGTCGCCAGCTCAAGCGCTACATCCACCCAGATCACATACTGCTTGATAATGTTGAGATAGTATTTAACCGTATGCTTCGAGTAATTGCGGCGCTTTAGGTGCCGTCTGAAGTTAATAATCACATGGGTCATATGCATCGGTTTCTCCCTTTAAAATTCGTTCCATGGCCATAAAGTATTCCTGCTCACGCGTTTTATCAGTGAGACGCGCATATATTCTGGTGACCTCCAGGCTGGTGTGTCCCAATAGAACTCGCAAGCATTCCAACGGCATCCTGGCATTTAGAAGTTCCGTGGCAAAGGTGTGCCGCAAACAATGCAGCGTATACCCGCTGTAAGATAGCCCTGCTTTCTCTAAATATTTATGGAACATGCAACGGGCAGCTTCATAGGACAACGAGCTATGTCCTCGGCCATAGAAAAGGTTTTCCTTGAAAGTATTTCTGACTCTAAGCCACGACAAAAGGGCTTCTTTGGCGTCATCACTGTAGTAAGCAACCCTGCCGACACCGGTCTTGTCTGCCTGATAGATCAATATTCTATGGTTGTTCAAGTCCACATCATGCACTTTCGTATGCAACAACTCGCCGATCCGCATGCCGGTTCTCAATAGCAGCAATATCAACGCCCGATCGCGAACCTGGTCGATTACCGACAACAGTTGTTTTAGATCCTCCGGATCAATGGCCCGTGGCAGACGATCCGGAAGCCTTATCTTGATTTTTCTTTCCAGCAATTCGTAACCCAGAACCTTCCCCTCAATCAAAAATCGTACAAACGCATAGACAGTGCGCAACCGGGAGGATACCGTGTTGGGCTTTAACCCGCGATCCTGCAAATCTTCCGTAAAAGCCTCAATATCTTCTCTCGTCATTTGTTCTATATGCTGTTTACCTGTCTTTCGGTAGAAGGAAAGGAATTGCCTCATAGAAGTGGCTGCTGCGCGAAGGGTATTTGGCCTGCAGTTGCGACGATACCTCTGGCGCATATATTCTGCTAAATGATCTTTTGCGGGAAAATCACTTCGAGAGATGTCGCTTAAAATACGTTCCAGCAATCGAAGCCGGGAGGAAATCGCCGGAAGTGCGTTCTCAGGCTTTTTGACCCTTAAGTGGAATAGGGTCTCTCCAAAATGGCTGCTGAGATCTGATGGATGGCATCCGTGAAGATGGTTTGGGTTGATATTCCTTAGTTGGTCTCTGTCCATATCTACCTCCTTTTTCTACTTTTAATAGAAAATTCAGATAGATAATGCAACTAAACCATTTAGATGCCAATTATCATTTTGTTACGTTTTAATAGCAGATACATGGAATTTCGTCTTATAAACAGCACCAAGTGCAGATAACTGTATTGTCGGCCCTGATTACTCTGCTGAAGCCTACTTTTAAGAAAAATCTTAAGCGGGAAGACAGGCCTCCTATATCCAAAATCTTCTATTTTCAGCCGATTTGGAGCTAAATGCCGTCTTGACAATACGATCTTCATTTGGTATTCGAATCTCGATTGTCTGAAGCCGGTTGGGACTTGTTGCCGCATCAGTGGCAGCACAATATGTTGTTACTCATCCCCAGCCGTCACACAACATTAACAACCTCAGTTTTTTTGCTTTAAAAAGGGAATTCTTATCCTTCAAAAGTAATTTCATAGCAGTTTCTCATGATGCCGCGCCGCGGGGTCTACTTACCGGAGTTGTTCTCTTCCTTCTCCTGTTTAAACGATACTTTTCTTTTTTTAGCCAGACGGGTTAGAAAAAATATAGCACTATCTACCGAAAGTTTAAATTGTTTAGCGATTTGTTCCGGGTCTGCCTTCCCCTCTTTTTCAACAAATTGCAGTATTTCTTCTTCTACTTGTTGGGTCCATTCCTCGAACAATCCCCTGATCTCCGGTGTTGCAAACTTCGCTGTCTCCACACTTTCAGTCATCGAAGACATGAATTTTTTCCATAAATCCCAGGGCATTTCGCTCTTTTCTTCGGAATCTTCTTCGCAGCACATATGTTTGGCCATCATCCCCATCATTCTTCCGGGTCCTCCTCCCATCATCATTTTCATCATACCCATCGGACCTTCTTTCATCATGGTTTCTACCATATCGGGCATCATATTTTTCATCGTCTTCTCCTTTTCTTCAGCGGTCATGCTGCTGAAGAATTTTTTCATCATTTTCTCCATCATTTCCTGCTTTGTCTCCCGGCTCATCTCCGAGAAAAATTTTCCCATTAATTCCTTCATCAACTCCTCTTTATCCTGGGAGGACATTTTATCCATCATGTCATTCAATATTTTTTCATTTAGCCCCATAGGTTACCTCCTTTTTATATTTTTATTATATCTGTACTATTTGTTTTTTTCCTCTTTTGCCGGGAAAATGTATTTTCCAAAAAGGGGGACAGTGAAACATCGGTTCATGAATATCTTCGGCATTCACTGTTTTGGCAATGTTCAACAGGATACCTAATGCATGCAAAAGTCTTTTTTCTTTTAACTGATAACGAATGAAAGGCCCTTGAC
>JAIWHJ010000055.1:0-8441 GCA_048629695.1 Promethearchaeota archaeon | reverse complement strand
AGCCTTCCGGTCATGATGCGGCTTAAACCTGAAATCCTTACAAAATGCGTGGGCCGGAAACGAAATCCGGCGACGATTGCACCTTACATACCTGAGGGAATTACGAATTAGTAATTAACTGATTACGTATGTCGGAAGTTGGACTTTAGTCCAACACAGCCACTGCATCCCTCAAAAGGCGGGACTAAAGTCCCACTTCCGTTTCACATTATGATGCGAGATATTTTCTGATGGAGTCTGCGATTTTTTGAAAAATCAAGCGGAAGGTTTCCTCATCCCTTTCAAGCAGGGTTATCCTGAATCCCTGCAGGGGAGAGGCAAAGGATGTAAGAGGAACAACGCAGACACCGGTGGAACCCAGGAGATAGTATACGAACCGTTTGTCAAGTGATACGCCCGGCTGACTCACAAGCGATTCGATATGGAAGCGGACCTCGTCACTGGTGATTCGGAGAGTCTGGCGGTCATTCATCACTCCGTCTTCAAAGACCACACTCATGTAAAAGGCGCCATTGGTGCGGTTTACCAGGATTCCGTCAATATCTTTCAGGTAATCATAAGCGATATTGGAATATCTCTCATACCTGGATATCCGTTCGGCCAGGTATGAAGCATATTCCGGATGGGACATTATTTCGGGCAGAACCTTCTGGGGCAGAGTAGTTGAACATACCTCCAGCATCTTGGCGTTCAGGATAGATGCCACGTATTTTTCAAACAATGGGTCCTTGTCCGCATTATAGATCTCCAGCCAGCCGCAACGCGACCCGGGCCAGGGCATCTCCTTGGAAATACCACGCATGGCAATAGCAGGCACATCCCCGATAACGGTTGAAATCGGCTTTGTTTTTTGACCATTGTAAGTCATATTGAGGTATACTTCATCGCAGATCATAAAGAGATCATATTTTCGTGCGAGACCTGTTATTTTTTCCAGAATCTCAACCGGATGTACCGTTCCAGTCGGGTTGTCCGGATTAATGATCTGAATTCCGGCCACGGCCGGATTATATATGATATGATTCTCGAGATCTTCCAGATCAGGGCGCCATTTGTTGCGAGGATCTAGAGCATATGAGACATAGTGACCACCGGCATGCGCCGCCTCTGCCGATGTATGGGTCGTGTAACTTGGAGCAGGCATCACTACGCGTGCGGTTCTTTTCAAAAAACCATATATTTTTGTAATAGCATCCCCAAGCCCGTTGAAAAAAATAATATCATCCGGAGTAATCTGCACTCCGCCGAACCGATTCGTCTGTTCAGCGACAAACTCCCTTGCCTCCAGGATGCCGCGAGTCGGGGAATAGGCATAAGAGGAGTCCTCCATAGCCGCCTCAGCCACGATTTTTTTCATCCACTCGGGTATTTTTTCACCCTTTGCCACTGGGTCGCCTATGTTTTCCCAGTAAATCTTAATTCCCTCTTTCTGTAATTTTTCACCGACATTTACGATGTTACGAATTTCGTAAGTCAGTTCGCCGGCGCCGATATGGACGATATCAGTACGCATTGCTCTATACTCCTTACATTTACAATTTGGTGGTTCCAGCTATTTTTCGGCATCAAGCCGAATATTTACTTCGCCAAAAGCTGAAAGCCTTAAATAAGGGTACTTAAAGAAATAATTTTTATAATATCATAATATATGATTCTGGTTAATTTTTTTTTCGCATGCCTTGATCTTGAACAAAATTGCTCATTTATGGGTGGATACTATCTATCGCCCAGTTTCCGTTCCTTAATAGGAACAAAGTCTCGACGGCAAGGGCCTATGTAAACCTGGCGGGGACGCCCGATGCGTGTGTCGGGATCATCCCACATTTCTTTCCAGTGGGCAATCCAACCCGGAAGGCGGCCCAAGGCAAACATTACGGTAAACATGTTTGTGGGGATGCCGATTGCGCGGTAGATGATACCGCTGTAAAAATCAACGTTCGGGTAAAGATTCCGTTCAATAAAATACTCATCATTTAAGGCAGCTTCTTCAAGTTCCTTGGCAATGGCCAGAAGAGGATCATTCGCCATATTCATAGCGCCAAGCACATCATCACATGCCCTTTTGACAATCCTGGAACGGGGATCATGGCTCTTATACACACGATGGCCGAAACCCACCAATCGGAAAGCATCCCCGGGGTCCTTGGCCCGATCGATGTATTTTTTATAATTTCCGCCCTTTATATGGATCTTCTCAAGCATCTCAATGACGGCCTGGTTGGCCCCCCCATGCAGCGGCCCCCATAGAGCGCTGATGCCCGCGGAAATCGAGGCATAGAGATTCACCCTGGCGCTGCCCACCATTCGAACGGTTGAAGTAGAACAATTCTGCTCATGATCACCGTGGAGAATAAGAAGTTTATTTAAGGCCATCACCTCAACCGGATTAACATGATACGGTTTGACAGGTGAATCAAACATCATGTTCAAAAAATTCGCACAGTAACTATAGTCATGTCTGGGGTAAACCAGTGGATGCCCCAGGGATTTCCTGTAAGAGAAGGCTGCAATCGTCCGTACCTTTGAGATAAGCCGGGATGCCATCATATCAATATTTTCCAGGGGATTGTTGACCATCTCAGGATAAAAACTGACCAGTGAACCGACCATGGATGAAAGGATGGACATCGGTGGTGTGTTTGGAGGATATCCATCGAAAAAATGGACCATATCCTCATGGATAAGGGCAAATTCGCTCATCAGCAGCTTGAAATGATTGAGTTCTCCAGTGGTGGGGAGATAGCCGTGAAACAATAGATATGCGACTTCGACAAAGGAGCAGTGTTCAGCAAGGTCCTCTATCCGGTAACCACGGTAATTTAAAATCCCTTTTTCACCATCAAGAAAGGTGATCCGGCTGCTGCATGACCCTGTGTTCATGTAGCCGCTGTCCAATGTGATACAGCCCGTCTGCGCCCTCAGTGAACGGATGTCGATCGCCTTTTCACCTTCCGAACCGATTATCAGGGGCAGATAGTAGGTCTTACCCTGAATCGTGACCTCTACTTTTTCTTCTGTAACATATCTTTTATCCAACATTTTTCAAACCTCAAAAGTATCCGGCAGTCATCTTCAAGGCCGGTCTGGAAGAATCGCTCATTGCTTTGGAAACGCTTTAAGATGTTGCCGTCACAGACCCCGGAGTTAAATTCCAGGGTGAAATATCAAATTAATTTGATTAATATATATAAAAGAGCCTCAAATATCCAATTGAATACAATGGAGCTATCAGCCTTTATGGAAAACCCCGATTCCGTGCATAACAGGAGAATTGAGAAATTTATTCGCGAAGTGACCGTCTACCCGGTCTCGTGCGAGAAATTTGCCAACGGCCGTTCCGACCATGAGTGGTTGACTGAGGTGCTTGCAGGCGGAGCCCGCATTGTCCAACTCCGGGACAAGGATGCAGACGATCGAACCCTGTTTGAAAAGGCGCAATTTTTCCGCAAAGAAACAAAAAAGGCAGGGGCTCTGTTTATTATAAACGATCGGGTCGATATTGCCCTCCTGACCGGCGCCGACGGTATTCATCTGGGCAACGGTGACGTCCCTGCCGTTGAGGTAAAAAAAATTGCCCCTGATCTCATTATAGGCGTCTCGGCAAACACAATGGAACAGGCAGCCACTGCCAGGGCAAGAGGCGCGTCCTATTTCAATATCGGTCCGCTATATCCCACGGAAACCAAAGAGGGGCTGTCCACTTTTCTGGGAACAGATGCCATAAAGACCTTTTCCTCTGTGTCGGATCTGCCGTTTACGGTAATGGGAGGCATAAAATTAAAACATGTCCCGGAACTGACGGCATTAAATGCCGGACGAATCGCCGTGGTCACGGCCCTGACTCAGGCAGAGGATATCGAAAAAGAAACCCGGCGTTGGATACAGGCCATAACAATCGGTTATACATGAATACTATGACTATACAGACACTTGGCGAGCGTAAAAAAGAAATCAGGTTGCTGATGAAATATGCGGTTCCGGAAGAACATCTGGAAAAAGCGAAATCTTTTGTAAACATATATGAAAATGACGCTATTGCCCTAAACCTTTTTCATACATTTTACAGTTTTCTTCCGGATGCTCGTGAAGATTTTATAGAAGAACTGCATCTCCTGATTCGCAAACAGGGGGTATTCCTGATCTGCGCCACAACGATGTATGCGGACTATATCTACCTGGTAACGAACGAGAAGGCCGAATACTTAGGAAAACTGGCCGATGGAATATGGGAAAAGGAGGTCTTGAAATTCTTCCGAATAGTTGATCGGGATACATTTATTGACAAATACGGCGACCTGTCAAACGGCACAGCATACGATCCTGACTGCGCAAAAAAACTCTGCCCGGTTTGCTCCGCCGCATCAGGCGAGTATCACACATACGGATGCCCCCTGGAAATATGTCCGTGGTGTGATGGCCAACTCAAAAATTGCAACTGCAGATTCACCGTGATGAATATGGACCGCCTTGAAAAAGAGGCCCATATTGACGCGTTTCAAAGGCTTTTAAATGAAAAAGGCAGGATTGCGTTTGACGCGGCACGCGACATGCCGGGATATCCAGTATCTGCGGATATTCTCATCAAGGATGAAAGTTGATTGCGTTACAAATCAGGAACAAATTATTCGGCCAAATCTAAAAATTTATAAAATTTCAAATCAGAGGATACTACCAGGCGGGTGTTGTTTCCCATGGTTTCTTCGTAGCTTTCCAGGGTCTTTAAAAAAGTGTAAAATTCCGGATCATTACTATATGCCTTTGCATAAATACGGGAGGCCTCGGCATCCGCATCACCCTTTATCACCTGGGCCTCACGCGTTGCCTTGGACGTGATCTCTTTTAGTTCCCGCTCTACCTTGCCAAGTATTTCCGCCTTCTCTCCCTCTCCCATGGCCCTTTTTTCTGCGGCAATCCGTTTCCGTTCAGAAATCATTCTGTCAAAGACCTTGCGCTGGACCGTTTTGATGTAGTTCACTCGTTTAAACATTACATCAACCAGTTCAATGCCGTAACGGAGCGTGATCTTTGACGCCGCCTCGTGGACCATCTTGGCAATTTTGTCGCGGCCGAACAGGATGGCTGCGTCTGCTTCCTGCTCCACCATCCTGTCAGCCGTGGTTCCAGGTTCCCAGTCGGAACTCCTTATGATCTCCACAAGGTTGTTTTTATTAACCAGATCACGGACCGAACCGTCAATAATACCGTCCAGTATGGTCTGCGCCCTGGTCTCGTTTTTCACGGTTTGCAGAAACTTCAGGGCATCCACGATCCGCCAGCGTGCCGTGACATCTAAAAATATATAGGTCTTATCACTGGTCGGGATCTGGTTGGGATCGCCATCCCATATAAGCAATTTTTTTTCAAAATACCTGACCTTCTGGATAAACGGGATCTTCAAATGAGGCCCGGCCTCGGTAACCGAATCGCCTACAGGAGCGCCGAACTGGGTAATAACCGCCTGCTGCCCTTCATCAAGAATAAAAAATCCATCCCAGGCACAAAGGATTAATCCGGATACCACTACGATCATAAAAATTCTTAAAAAACTTTTCACAAGGTTCTCCCCTGTCCTATTGTATGTATTACGGAATCAGACTCTGGTGGCCGATTTTTCAATTTTCGACCTTGGAACCGCCAAGAAGTTTCCCTTTCCCGTCCCTCAGATTCAGAAACGGCAGTATTGAGCGCTGCTCTTTGTCAATCACGTAAATCTCGGTCACCTTTGGCAGGACCTCACGCATGGTTTCAAGATACATGCGTTCCCGGGTAACATTCTTAGCTTCCTTATACTCCTTCAGCACCGCCAGATATCGGTATGTTTCACCCTTTGCCAGGTTGACCCTTTCAACGGCATAACCGTGGGCCTCTTCAAGTACTCTCTTGGCGTTGCCGCGAGCCTTGGGAACCACCCGGTTGTAAATCTCTTCAGCCTCGTTTACCAGACGCTTCTGATCCTGATCCGCTTCATTAACTTCATTAAAGGCCGGTTTGACCTCGTCGGGCGGATTCACGTCCTGAAGCTGAAGCGTTGTAATCCTCACACCGCTCTCATATTCATCCAGAGTGGCCTGCAATTCCCTGGCCATGGACGCCCCGAGCACCTCGCGATTGTCCAATACAAAATCAAAATCATGATTGCCGACTATCCTGCGGACAGTCATCTCGGACACGTCCCTCACCGCCTGCTCTACTTCCCGCACCTTGAACAGAAGATTGACAGGATCCAGCACTTTGTACTGGACAATCCACTCTACATTAATGACATTCTTGTCACCTGTCAGCATGAGTGATTCCATGTCAAAGCCCCTTCTTTCATAAATGGACTTCTGGGCCGCCGTCCTGGTCCGAAAACCAAACTCCTCTTTACGGATTGCCTGAACGTCCACCTTATGCACTACGTCAACCAGGGGAATCTTGAATTTAAGTCCCGGTTCGGCAATCCTGTTGAATTGCCCCAGACGCAGCACCACTCCAAGCGACCCTGTCTGGATCTTAAAAAAAGCCCCCTGAAGAAATACCACTGCTGCCAGTATTACCAATATCGGGATAATTTTTTTGATACTACTCAAATTAATTCCCGAACCGCCTGAAGATTTGCCGGCGCCATTACTTCCCCCACCATCTTTATGACCGCCGCCGCCTGAAAAACTTTTCTTGATTTTATCAATCAGGGCGACAATAAAATCTTCCGGGTTTGCAGGTTTTTTATTCTTTCCCCATGGAGGTTGTTGATCATCCCATGCCATATTCAGGCTCCTTAATCTCGCCGACGTTTAACCGACGACATTTTTTTGGTGTTGTACAATAAAATTATATTTTCATGTGTTGAGGCACCCGTATGGCAAGGCGCGAAGAAGGCGAATAGCAGGGCCTATTTAATAGACAAACAACGCAACAATGCGGGATAAATCGACGCATGAAAATGTGAAGTTATTTTTGAGCGGCCCTTACTAGGCATTTCCAGCGATACTATTCCAGATTTACATTTTATTTTCAACAAAAAAAAACGAAACTAGTTGTTCAGGGCCGCCATCCAGCATCCCCATACGATAAGGGAACAGAAAATAAATTGGACCGTCTGCATTCGGGGATGCCTGATCCACTTGAAAAACATAGGCAGGCAGGCCAGGATTGCCCCCAGCCCTATTCCTGCCGTAAGCCCCCACAAATGCGCTCCAAGGTCTGTTCTTTTACCCTCGGCCCCCAATAGCGCCAACAAACCAAAGGCTGCCCCGAGAGGAAGAAGTATGCCTTTAAAGGCTTTTATGCCCAGTCGAATGCGAAGCCCGCTCAACACGCCTGCGGCGCCGAATACTGCTGTTGAAAAGCCTACACTGTTGTAATCGCCCGATTTCAACAGAATGTTAATTGTATTTCCAAGTGCGCCTGAAACAAGCGTCAGGGTCCACCCCAGACCGGCGCCGACCGTTCTGCAGAGAAAATGGATCAGAATCCCCCCGATAATTGCATTGCTGAGAACATGGACGGAATCGGCATGAAGAGTCAGTCCTGTAACAATACGCCACCATTCGCCGTTTTCCAGGATCAGTCGGTTTGCAACCGCTCCGGCCTTAAACCAGGAATTCGTAATCGACCATGGGCCGGTGACTGCGAAAAAAATTATCAGTGCGCCCATGACAAGGATCGTGGGAGGGTTGTTGTCGAGTTCGAATGAGGATATGCCTGCCGTATTATTTTGAGGAGGAGGCCAATTACTGTTTTCGTGCTCATATGCGGCTATTTCATTCCTGGCATACTCAAGGGCGGGCTCAGGTACCATTATCAGCCATTCACGATCCCGCAGAATTACCATGTGCGGGACGTCGGCCGCATCTAAAACCAGAGACCAGACCGATATTTCATACTGTTTGGACGAAAAACCGGCAATGCCGGTCATTAAAGAATCCGCCAAAATCAACCCCTGTCAGTCGCAATCCACGCATAAAAAAACCGCGTAATTCATTAGAATTGCACGGTATTTAATGCATATGGTGCCGAAGGGGAGACTTGAACTCCCACGAGGAAACCCCCACTAGACCCTGAACCTAGCGCGTCTACCAATTCCGCCACTTCGGCACATTTAAAAAATGGAATTTTAAGTTCTTCCAGGGTAGTTTGTCAAGATAATTCGTAATTATTCAGGTTCAAAGTTACAGACTTCACGGTTTCTCGTTTCCATGCTCCCGCGTGGAAACGAGAAAAACATAATACATGCCTGACTTTTCCATACAAACGGAATAGATTGTTTCTTTTTTTTATATGGTCGATTAATGTGCGGATTCATTTTAAGGAATAGGGATAAGGCTCGCTCAAAAAATAAATTGTACTTCTTGGCATCTTCATTATGTGAAACGGAAGCGGGACTTTAGTGCCGCCTTTTGAGGGATGCAGTGGCTGTGTTGGACTAAAGTCCCACTTCCGACAAATATAACAGAATAGCA
>JAIWHJ010000054.1:0-8443 GCA_048629695.1 Promethearchaeota archaeon | reverse complement strand
ACTTTTGCCGGAGGGAAAAACACCGGTATCGGCTTCGATTTTCCCATCATTGTTTTTGTATTGTTTCTTTATTAAAAACACCATACAAGGGGTATAAGTACCTTCACGAAAATATTTTCTGCCAGAAACGCGCAGAAAATATTTTCTAAGGTACTAAAAGTCAACAGCAGACCCCTTCATACTAAAAATGCACGCCAAAATCGACCATCACGGCAGGTCGTCCCCGTTCCTTATCACTTTTTTGATAGTTTTTCTGATAGCGTCTGCGTCAAGTGAGCAGTTACGTTAACGATCGTTAATTGACCGAGGGATTTTAATTGACATCTAATACCTGCACCAGGGGATAAATGTCCCCCGGAAGCCGTTTCGCCCCCAGGATTTGGCCTGTCTTATTCGTAAGACCTTTGCCGTGTTATAAATAGAATTTTATACGACTCCCTCAGTCTTCCATTTGTTCACCGGCATATGGAAACGAACCTAACCCTTCGATGTATTCTTTGCCTACAATACCGACAATGAAGTACTCTTTGGTAATCGGATCGGAGCGGAATCGTTTCATCAGCCGGAAATTTTCAATCTGTTTTGACGACGAAACGTGTATTCGTTTGCCTGTGCAATGGATTTTCTCGCCGTCAATCTTAATGAATTGGCCTTCCATAGGTTGGATGGGGACATCACGCTCAATAACTTTAAGCACCTTTTCCTCAAGCTCGGTAAGGGAAAGGTTCGGCTTTTCGCAAAAGCCGACAACAAATCCGTGTCTGACATTGGAGTGGACGTCAGGTGTTTTGCCATACTCCTTTTTTATGACTTGAATGGTGATGTCTTCGGCCGAATGGGCCATTAAACGATATTTCATGTTTTTCATAACTTCTTTCTTGACCTTGACAGGAGATGGGCCGAACACAGTCGGTCGAAAGACACGGACTTCATCACTGATTGCAAATAGCAACTGGGCATTGTATCCAAGAGCCTTGTAGATGAGGTCGAAATGCTCAACTATTACCCGGCGGCCATGTGAAACAGCATGGCTTACTGCATCACGGATTTCATACATCTGGTGGAATGCGGTTTCGTAGCGAACATCAATATGAAAAGTATGCCCGGAGAAAAAATCCTTTTCCGAGAAGTTAAAAAGCGGCGTGGCAGGGTTGTTGATGCCGTCATCATCATTGGTCAATTCCAGGCCAGGGAAGAGGCCCCGGATAAGGGTGGATTTTCCGGCGCCTTCATCGCCGATTATACCTATGAGCAGGTCTGTTGAATAGAGATAGCGCAGGGACAATTTTTTGGCAAGTTCATACATCCTGCGCCTGCTGAACGGCGCTAAATATATAGCTGAACTCAGAAATTCATTTTTAACGGTCATACGTCCCAATCCTTAATTGAGGTATTAGGCATCACCTCTGGCGCTGGGTAGAGTTGGCTTATTTTTTCTTGTAATTCTAATCAAAAACCGCAGAGCTTCATTCACTGACTCAGAGTCCGGAAACACATCCGCCACATCTGGCTCCAAATGGACGGATGGCCCGCCGAAGCTCTTTCGCCCAGGGCCGACCTTTCTCACCCGCAAACTCCTTAAATCGTACTCTGCACGAAGCTCATCCTCCATTTCTGTCTTAACCTTCTTCATACGCTTCTCGCTCCTCTTGTGTTAGTTTCCTTGCGCTGATCAAACGAATCACATTTTCTCGTTCTGTATAGGACACGATCAATAAACGGCCTTGCTGCGACAGTCCAATGATAATGTACCGATCCTCATTATACGAATGGTCAGGATCGTAGAAATCAACATAAAGCGGGTCATCGAAAACGGTTTTGGCTTCGTCAAATGAGACTCCGTGCTTCGACAGATTGGCCACTGCTTTGTTTTCATTCCACTCGAATTTCATAGATATAAATATAGCACTCCGTGTCAATTCTTAATCAAGCTATATTTCGAGTCCTAATAGCGGCCCGTGCTGCTGAGCGCCATAAACATCCGTGTCACCGGGAGCGCCTGACGGGATAATCCTTGCCATGGAAATTTTGATTGCCTTGGCCGGATCAAAGTAGATCACTTTTTTGATCCTTTCCACCGGGATCTCATACGCCTTGGCAATCAACTTTGCGTTGATCACGTTTCCGGCCTTTAGCTTTTCATATTCTTCACGGTTTTTAAGGATAATATCAAGAGTCAATTCAAAAGGGCTGGAATTTTTGGAACGTATTACCCTGGCGATTTCGGTTATTTTTCTCATAGCTCAATAATATTAGTTTTAAAGATGGATTGATCCATCACTTCCATCAGATGATAGATGGAGAATTCATAGACCGGTCCCGCCTTGATGTCTGACGGTGAAAATGGGAACGCAAGGTTCCCTGCAGTGGCGATTCTGCCCGGATATCCATAATGGAGCAAGGTTGAGCGGGTAACTGAGCAAATGCTGTTTGCCTGTTCCTGGGTCGGCCCTACTGCCTCGATCACAATCCCGATCTCATGGCTTGTGATGGATTTGGTCGGCTCCAGTGTTCCCATCACAGCGTTTTTGCCGTAGATGTGAAAATAAAGCCGTCCCTTGATGCCCTCTGACTCAAACATCGGTGTGACACGGCCAAGGATGTTTTCAAGAATATCGTCGATTTGATTGATCATGATTGGATCACGAGTGCCTGCTATGCTGACTGTCCGGTAGCCGACCTTGCGCGCGGCCTCGAGTTTGACGTCGGGCTTTTCAGCCGGTACAAACATGCTGCCTTTGACCACGACACGTCCGCCCTGTTCCTCGGTAAAGGTGACATTGCGCAGGTCGAGATAGCCGCCCGGTCCGGGAAGGCAGTAAGGGTCGGATTTTTCGTACAGCGAATGAGCCGCCGCCGATTCTTCGGTGAATCGCCGCTCATCACTTAAGGGAACCAGGGTGAACGAATCCTTGTCAAGGATTCCCATCACGCAGTCGGAACCTGAACCAGGGTCAGCGGCTATGGCCGCGCATTCAAGGATTTTGCCCATATGAATTGCCAGCCCTGGATCAAAGCCCTCTTTGATGGGCAGTGCGGCAAACACGGCCGGATCGTAGGCCCGGCCTGCAAGGATGATATCGCATTTTTTTTCAAGCGCGGCAATGAACGGCTCAACGCCCATTTGAGCGACGATATTAACCGACTCCTCGACTGTTTTTTCAGTAAGTTCCGGCAACCCGGCAAGAGGTTCGGTCCGGCCGTTTCGAATAGCGTTTACAACATCTTGTTTGTCAATGTCGGCATAGATTAATCCGATCCTGGCAGACACATGCAGTTTGTTGATGATTTCCAGAACGATTTCACGGGTCCATTCAAGGTGAGGCAATGCGCCGGACCCGCCGCATGATCCCACAATCACCGGGACGTTTAAGCGTCGGCCTTCACGAATCATAAAGGTCAGATCGCGTTTTACGGCATTCCGGTCTGTAAAGGAGACGCCTGAACCGAGGTAATAGGGTCCGGGATCAACAGATCCTGCATCAACAGCGATCAGGTCAGGCTTCATGGCAACGCCCCTCATAAAGGATTCTTCAGGAAAACCGTATCCTAGAATCGCTGTGGGGGACAGGATTTTTAATGAGTGCTTTGTTTTCATCTGATTTAATTCGTCCGGTTCTTCAACAGGGTTAACGTGCGTTTCATCTCGTTTTGCACTACCATGTATCCTTCATCAAATCCCATGCCTGGTTTTGCCAGCATGCGCTCGGGCCGTGCTGCCAGGGCTACGTGAACACAGGTTCGGGCCGAAATGTCGGTCTCATTGCAGGTTCCGCCCTGATAGGACTGCATTCCGTGCGATTTGCAGTAGAGGATGCTCTCTACGATGTTGTGAATACTGCCCAGGTCAGGTGTCTTGATCTGAACCATGTGGCAGCACTCGGCATCCGTGAAGTCCTTGATGTCTTCAAAGGTATTGCACCATTCGTCAGCAACGATTTCAACGCCTGAACCAAGGGATGTGAGACGATCCTTGATCTTGCCCAGCGCCTCTATCTGGGGTTCTTTGGCCTCTACATCAACAGGACCTTCGATGTAGAGTTTGAACTCCATGGCATGCTTTTCCAGAGAGGCCACGTAGTCTGCCACACGATCCGTATTATTTTCGAAAATTTCACCGATATTGCCATACACGTCAATGTGTAGGTCCGGGCAGTATTTTGAATCCACACGAAGGCGTCTTATGCGGCCGGTAAGCCAATCAATGTATTCCCGAAGTTTGCCGCCGTCAACTCCCAGTTTGTCGGGAATGTTGTTGATCAGGCCGTGCGGGAGGACATCGACATGCTTGATGATCATCTTGTCCACGCTTTCATAACGGTTGTCGCCGGACTGGCCGAACAGAGGCACGGGTTCAAGGATGAGCGGCAGATTGTATTCATTGCATAATATTTCGGTTTTCTGCTTCCTGTTTGCCCTGGCGACGGCATCCAGGAAGACCTGGCTCAGGCCGTAGCGAATGGCCGTATGCATCCGCTTGCCGTCAAACTCCAGAATGTCGATCCACTCAGCAAGTCTCTTAAAGGAGTCCAGCTCCTCTCCCTCGATCAGCGGCGCAATCTTGTCATTTAAAAACGGCAGGTATGTTGCGGCAAGGAAAAGGGGATCACGACCGCCTGCGCCTGAATACTGCACAGCGGCAGCATCGCCGAATGCTACATCGTCGTTTTCCAGCACAAGCATGATGGAAATAGATTCGCCGGCCTGGCGGATCTTGGAAAAGCCGGTAGTGACAGGTTCGCCTTCATAGGTGAAACCATCATGCCTGACTCCTTGTTTGACGGCACGTTGATCGTCAAAGAAAAAACCAGTTATCCCGGATGAAAAAAGAGCTTTTTTGATTTTCATAACTCACATTTTTTAAAATTTTTTTCCGCGGGGGCGGCCTACTAGCCGGCCTTTGCTGATTGCATAGATGTCATCTATAACCATCTGGAAGCTGGGCCTGCGTCCTTCCGCCGAGGCGCGTGCCGCAACCTGTTTATTGTGAAATTCAAGTATGGTTTTGTCCAGCGGGACGTTTCCAGGCTGGAAGACACGAATGGCCCCGAGGTTGTCGCGAATCGGCAGGAGCTTGCCCCTGTTGTGAATGGACGGCGCAAACGGAACGTCAATAACGCCGGCTTCGAATGCCCGGACGGCACCTAATGCAATATCGCCTTTGCCTAGACTTAATACCTTGTTCATTACCTGACGCACTTCCTTGCCTATCACATCGATTTCGTCACGCATATTTAACGTATCCGGCATGATCTGGTCGGCAAGCATGTTGACGATCTGGCCGGTGGCCTTCAGGCCTTCGCGGTTGGCTTCCTTTGTCGGGATACCCATGGCTTCATGCGGGGTCTTGACAATAACCTTGGTAACCTTGGCCAATGCGGCAACTGCACCGCCCCAACTGATTACCGAGAATGCTTTTGCCTCATCTTCAGGAAAGCCGCCCATCCATTGATGGAATACCGTGGTCAGTTCGTAGTTTTTGTAACCGGCATTATGGAAGTATTCATCCGCCAATTCCCTTAGCGAGAGCATTGCAGCGACATCCTGCACCATGTTGCCGGCCTGACCATAGCCGATGGTAATAGAGCGTACGCCCTGCCTGAGGGCTAGGAGTCCCTCGATTATTGCAACGGTATGGCTGATAAACGGCGGAATCAGTGTCCCTGACAGGGGCCCGAACGGTTCGCGATTGATACGGACTCCGGCCTCTTCATAGATGCCGACAAGGCGGTCAACGTATTGCCAGTCCCTGATGGATTTTTCCAGGGGAATTTTTTTGGTATAGGGAATATTGTAAGAAATGCCGCCGCCTTCATACGATGTAAAGCCGGCTGCAAGGGTAATTTCGGCAAGAAGCCGGGCATCGGGCGTTCCGTGGCGTACTTCAACCGGCTTTTTGGTCTGTTCAATAACCCTGCGGCATTCAGCAACGCCATGATTAACAGCAGGGAAACCGTTTAACAGCGAATGGCCGGCTTTAAGGGATTTTTCAATACCTTTTTGCGCCTCTTTGTAACGGTTCTGCCGTGTGTAGGCGTCAATCGTTGTCGGCAGCAGATCGCAATCCGGTTCCAGGAAACGGAGCAGTTTGATATGTTCATTTACAAGGGCCACGCCGGCGCGTGGCTGTAAGAGTACCTTCTTGGCCTTGTCTGCTTTCAAGAGGACAGACGAAAACCGCTTCCTTGGCGGCATTGTTTTCTGGTACTCGATTCCATCCTCAAGCCTTGCTACGTCTTTTCCGGTCGGCCAGGTGGCGAGCACTTCACTGCGAATGGAATTAAATTCTTCATCCGACAGTTTTTTATCTTTGATTTCCAAGTTCATGGGGTACGGGTTCAGAGGTTCCGGGTTCATAGGTTATGGGTTTAGAGGTTCAAAGGCTCAAAGGTTTCGGGTTCAACCCTGAACCCCTGAACCTTGAACCCTTTCAAGGCCTTTAATCGCTGCGTCAACGGCTGCTTCAGGAAAGACAAGTGATGCGTTGGCCAGGACGGGGAAATAATGCTCGGCGTCCACGTAGTAGGTATATTGCCGGGGCACAAGGTGACGTCGATCATCGTCTAGGATTTTAGAATCCGCCCTGAAAAAATTTTTTCGAAACCGGGAGAGATATCCGCCTGTCCCTATGATCTTTTTGATTTCGCGTAAATCCTTGCCATACTGTGCCAGACGTTCACCATCCACGCTGAATATTTGTTCCTGAACCCCGGCATGGCGAATGACCGCAAGTGTAAAGCAGGCCGCGGCCAGAATAGAGTCAAAGCGCATTTCTTTTTTATCAATGGGCAGATAGAATGTGTTCTCTGATATCCGATCCACAAAGGCTTTGAATTCATCATATGACAACCCCTCGGTTTCCACCATCTCCCGGATCAGTGAATCAGCAGAAACAATGGCGGATTGGGCCGTAACCCGCATACCCAGATCAGCCTCTACACTTCGTTTGTAATGCGGTTCAGGCAGGCCCTTGAAAAGGACGCTCTCTTTTACGAATGCTTTATTTGTTGAATAGAAATCAGTTGTGGCGCCACCCATGTCAATCAGACAGAAATCACCAAAGTCCGGCCGGGTCTCTGCAATCAACTGCACAAACTCAAGCATTGCCAGGGGCGTTGGACGTGGCGGTTCGCCGGCCTTTGCCATCACTTCGTCCAGACCCTTTCCCTTGACAATCTCATTTAAAAAGACCTCGCGTATCGCCTCTTTGGCCGGAATCGGATTCGGGCGGTCGATGGAAGGCAGAACGTTTTCAGTAATTGTGAGCGTTTTTTTATGAAGAATTTCCGCCACTTCGTCCTCTACGCTTCGATTGCCGGCATAGATAATAGGGCATCCGAGGCTGGATTCAGCCAATTTTCGTGCGTTGTGCAGCGGATAGTCTTCGTTTCCGCCGTCCGTTCCTCCGGTCAGAAGAATAACATCAGGTTTCGTCTTTTGGAGTTCGCGGATATCAGCGGAGGAAAATTTGTAGGAAAATATATTGGTGACACGTCCTCCGGCTGAAACCGCGGCTTCGCGAGCCATCTTCAGCGTGAGATCCGGGACAATGCCGATTGATGTGATGGCCAGGCCGCCTTTTGCCGAAGATGAATAGGTTATCTTGGTTTCGGAAGGCGGGTCAAGATCGGACAGCGCCTTAGCAAACCCGTCGGCAAGCCGATCCACTGTTGTCGGATGGATGGTGGCGCGGGCAATCTTGAGTTTGTTCTCTTTAAGAATTAATAAGGCTCCCTTGGTGTAAGTCGAACCTATGTCAATGCTTACCACGCTTTGCATTTTTTCGTCTCCTGGTAATGTCCTTTTTCAATTGCGTTATTACTTTTTTAAGGTCGCAGTCAGGACGGAAAACCCGATCATACCCCATTGCCTTGAATTTTTTCTCTGTCTTTCGAAAGTCACTCTTGCCGACAACCAGGTTTCCGCCGACATAGAGGATTACGTCTTCGATACCGCGCTCTATACAGTGGTCGCGAAGCCCCTCGCAGTCGATCTCGCCATGGCCGTAAAGTGAAGAAACCAAAATTGCCTGTGCATTGGTTTCGATTGCCGCGTCAATGAATTCTCCCTGACTCACCATCACACCCAGATTCACCACGTTGATTTTTGCATCCGTAAGCACTGCCTCCAGGATCTTGTTGCCCACGGCGTGGCAATCCGCGCCGATTACTCCTAGAACAACAGTTGGCTTTTTGCCCATGCTGCATGGCCTCCAATAATTGTGAGGTCTTCTTTTCTATTCAAATAAACCTTCCCTGAATTTCCTTGAGATTACAATCATTTTTTTACTTCTATCGCAGGTAAATCTTCACTAAATTCACTATCAATTAAAGAAATTTGCTTTCTAATGGTGCCGCGTTTTTCAAGAGCCGGCTTAAGACAGAAATTATAGAAATCTTCTCTACTAATATCCTCCGGTTTTTCTACATGCGGAAAGAGTAAT
>JAIWHJ010000053.1:0-8492 GCA_048629695.1 Promethearchaeota archaeon | reverse complement strand
ATCCATTTTACCGTAAGGGGCTCATGAAAATGGGGTCAGGCTTGATATTTTGACATTCCCGCAAGCTCATTTTCTATTATTTCCAGTTTGTCAGCTAATTCCTGATCTTCACTTAAGGTCACGGTAGGAATACCAGTCACCCAGTACCCCGCACACAATTATTTCCCATCGTTTTGTTGTCCGGGTATCCGGAAAAACGAAAAAATCATTCAAGCCTGATGTTGTCAAAAAACAGCGTATGCCTTTTTGTAGGATTTACAAGAAAGAAGATCACACTTTGAATGTTTTCCAAATTAAGTCTTTTTTTATTATTCGGTGTAGCCAGGACTTCCAGCTTTATGGACGCCTGATTAGCTCCGACCCGGAGCAGGATAGAACCGTTATACCGGTCTTTGTACGGCGGATTTCTACTGTCATCAATCCGCACAGCCAATTTTAACGGCTCCTGCCCAGGATTAAAAATATCAACCCTTAATTCCTGATACCCGGTCCAGTCTCGTGCAAATTCGCCAAGGGACAAACCCGGATAATGGTCGCCTGAACCTGGATCAGGAAAAAATTCCACTTTCAGAGATTTCCGCCCGGACGTGACATGCTCATCCGTAAGCGTAAAAAATGTCCCGCATTTCCACCACAGTGCATCCAGGTCCGCCTCTGTCTCAAAATCATAATTAAACTCAGGCCTGGAATCGCAGGACACGATCACCATGAGAATAAATCCGGCCAATAATACTCTATACATCCTCACGACCCGTCCGCCCCTTGTCCCCAAACTGAATCACCACAACTTCAGGCGGCACTCCCAGCCGGAATGGAAGATTCGAAGTCCCGATACCGCTTGTAACATAGAGCGCTTTCTTCCTTTCCTGAAAAAAACCGTGCATATGTTCCGGATCAGGCTTCCTTTTAATCAGTTTCCAAATAACCTCCGGCAGAAGAACCTGCCCGCCGTGCGTATCCCCGGAAAGCACAAGAATGTCTGTTCCCGTATCAATTGAATCAAAGATTACAGAACTGTGCGCAAGGAGTATCACGGGCGCATCCTTCGGCAGGAGTGAAGCAATCCCTGTCGCCTCATCAAGCCCGGGCCCGGCATCAATTCCAGCGATAAACACTCTGCCCTTATCCGTTTCAATATACTTTCCTGAATTTTTGAAAAATTTTACGCTATGCCGTGTGACCGGCCCGTAACCGCCGGCCTCATGGCAGAATTCGCATGATTTACGTGAAAACGAATAATCAGAATCGCCAAACACCGCGTACACCCCGAGCGGGGCTTTAAGCCGACTCATGAAATCGAGAGCATTTTCATACGCGGCCGTTTTGCCGTTCCATTGAACATAATCCCCTGTCAGAAAAATCAAATCCGGTTTTAATTCAGAGATCATTCGGAGCGCCTCGGCCGCAGCCCGGTGAAACCGTGACCCGATGTGCAGATCACTTATGAGAACAGCCCGTTTCCCTGCAAGATGATCCGCCAGGCCGCCGCTTTGAACCACAATCGTTCGCAGCCTGACATGATTCGGTTCCCGGAAGAACCCGTAGCACACAGCCATAGACAGCAAAACCAATACTGTAAGCCCGGCCGATATAATCACTTTCCGTCCTTTCACAACAATATAGCTTTATCCTCCCCCTTTCGACTCCCTGATCCTACATTTCCACATCCCTTAAAACAACTCCCCGGGGTTGACGCGAAAAAATTCTTCCAGTTCCATTCCGCCATGACCAATGAATCACGTCTTCTGGAAATTTGCAACCCTTGAGGTGTGGTTTGATGAGTCATTATGATTAAAAAACAACCTCTGAATCCGGAACGTGTCCGTAAAACACAGGGAAGCTTTGCCTTTATCGAACATCGTTTCCTGCGGCATGGCTTCTATGAAAAGGGTGCAATACAAAAAAAGTTACATACAGTCAAACAAAATATATATATAAGGGTCAGGTCTTGAAATATAATTATTATTATGCTATGTTCTTTCTATGGCAAGACCACTAAGAATAGAATATTCCGGAGCTGTATATCATGTCACTTCCCGAGGGAATGCACGGGAGAGAATTTTTGTTAATGATGCTGACCGACAGGTATTCCTGGAAATTATGGGAACCGTCATTAAAAAATATAATTGGCTGTGTCATTCCTATTGTTTGATGGATAATCACTATCACGTGCTGCTTGAAACGTCGGATCCGAATCTTTCCTTGGGAATGCGTCAGCTGAATGGTATGTATACACAGAGATTCAATCGTCAGCATGATCGAGTCGGTCATGTGTTCCAGGGACGATATAAGGCTATACTTGTTGAAAAAAATGAGCATTTACTTGAACTCTGCCGATATATCGTCCTTAATCCTGTGCGTGCCGGTATGGAAAGCGAGCCGAAGAAATGGGTTTGGAGCAGTTATCAGGCAACCGCCTATTCCGTTAAGGTTCCTGAATTCCTGACGGTGGACTGGATTCTGGGACAATTTGCAATGACAAAAAATAAGGCCCGTAAGGGGTACAGAAAATTTGTCGCTGATGGAATAGCGAACCCTAAAGAAAGTCCCTGGAAAAAACTTGTGGGCCAGATCGTGTTGGGTGGGTCGGATTTTGTGGCTGATATCCAGAGCAGACTCAGCGAAGTAAAAGAAATCGGCGAAATTCCACGGGCCCAGAGATTCCCCGGCAGGCCACCTTTGGGAGCCCTTTTCTTTAAGAAGGCAATACAGGATAAAACGGTCCGTAATAAACAAATAGAAGCGGCCCACATGCAGTATAGCTACACCTTAAAGGAGATAGCCGACCAACTGAAGATTCACTATACAACTGTAAGCAAGGTCTTGAAAAATTGCTAAACTGATTTTTCAAGACCTTACCCCTAACCCAGATAAACCGGAATTCTTTAAAGGTCCTGGACTATTTTCAGTACCCCCCTGAGGGGTATAAGGCTGTTTACGACCCCTTTCTTGCTTTCTCTTTTGAAAAATAATGAAGCTGCTGCAGATAACAAAAAACATCCAAGGGACTTTGGAGGACTATCCTGATATTTGCCTGGCAATTCTCTTTGGTTCAGCCGCAAAAGATCGCCTTACCCCGAGAAGCGATATCGATATTGCCGTTGCTGCAAACCGTCCTCTTTCTTTTAAACAAAGGGAAAATCTTCTTGTGGATCTCTCTGGACGAGTCTCTCATGAAATCGATCTCATTGACCTTCATGCCGTTTCCGGTCTGATCCTCAGCCAGGCGTTGTGTAATGGAATAATAATAAAAAAAACTTCGACTCCACTCCTGGCCGCTCTTCTGAAAAAAATGTGGTATAATCAGGCAGATATGATGCCTTATACAGAAATGATTCTCAAACATCGCAGCACACGTTTTGCTCATGGATGAAAGAATAATCCTTCAGAAGTTGGAATCTCTTGCTCGGTGTATAGAGCGGCTCAAGTCAAAAAAACCGTCCGATATAGAGACATTCCGTACTGATCATGACCTTCAGGATATTTCAGAAAAAAATCTACCATACCGACGGCAGGTGATGTATGTTGTTTTTTTCGTGATTTACCAGGAAAAAATGACCGGTCATCTGTGGAGTTCGATTAGCCGGTAATGCCGTTACCTTACTTTTTTGCGCGGGAAAAAGGATGAAAATTATCTGTAACGGCGAGGTGATGGAAATAGATCCGGTCATCAAGGTGGAGGAGTTGATCAGGGTTTTGGGCCTTGATCCCGGCTCAGTCGTTGTCGAATGTGACGGGGGCATCGTGAAACGCGATGAATTTGAATTTCACTCTCTTAAAGAAGGCTCTGTCGTAGAACTGATTCGATTTGTAGGAGGAGGATAAGATGTTGAGTATTGCCGGAAGGACATTTACCTCCCGCCTTTTTGCAGGGACAGGAAAATTTTCTTCATCAGACGTCATGATTAAGGCCATAGAGGCATCCGGGGCTGAAATGGTAACTGTTGCCCTGCGCCGTGTGGATCTGAATAATCCGGTTGATGATATTATGAGTGCGCTTGACCGGGAGAAGTATTTCTTTCTCCCGAATACGTCAGGCGCCAGAGACGCTGATGAGGCGGTCCGGCTGGCAAGGCTTTCAAGGGCCGCGGGCGGGGGAGACTGGCTGAAACTTGAGGTAACGCCCGATCCGCGGACACTCCTGCCTGATCCTGTTGAGACCTTGAAGGCCGTTGAGTTGCTTGTAAAAGATGGTTTCACCATCCTGCCGTATATGAATGCTGATCCTGTTCTGGCGTTGCGTCTGCAGGATGCGGGGGCGGCAGCGGTAATGCCGCTTGGCTCGCCGATCGGCACCAACCAGGGACTATTGACAATCCACCAGGTAGAGATCATTATTCAACAGGCACGGGTTCCGGTTGTAGTGGATGCGGGTCTGGGCGCTCCTTCCCATGCAGCCCTGGCCATGGAAATCGGAGCTGACGCAGTGCTGGTCAACACCGCAATCGCAGTTGCACAAGACCCTGTGAAGATGGCAACCGCTTTTGCAAAAGGCGTAATCGCCGGACGAGAGGCATTTGAGGCCGGTCTGGGTTTGCGCAGGACTGATGCGTCTGCATCCTCACCGGAAACAGGACTTGATTTTTTAAGGTAAACATGTTGCAACCCGAAACAAATAAAATGTTTTCACCCCCCCCATTTTCAATATTAAAAGAGATTATCGCTTCCCGGACCTCGGGCGACGTTGAGCATGCTTTACAATCGTCCCGCCCGGATTCCCTGGATCTGGCAGCTCTCCTTTCGCCGGCAGGGGATGGCTTTCTTAAACAGATAGCTGCCCGGTCATCTCAAATTACCATGCAGCGGTTCGGAAAGACCATCCAGATCTATGCACCAATCTATCTTTCCAACCTCTGCACAAATTGCTGCGCCTATTGCGGTTTTTCAGCAGACAACCGGATTGACAGGCGTAAGCTTTCCCTTGAAGAAGCGGAAAGCGAGGCCATGATCCTGCACAATCGCGGTTTCAACCATATCCTGCTCGTTTCCGGGGATGCGCCTAAGGCGATGGGCGTAGACTACTTCGAGGCCCTTGCCCTCAGGCTCCGTGAGCGCTTTGCCTCAGTCTCCATTGAGGTTCAGCCTTTAGAGGCTGATGAATACGCCCGACTGTTTGCAGCAGGCATTACAAGCGTTGCCGTATATCAAGAGACGTATGACCGTAAGACTTATAAAGAAATTCACACGGCAGGGAAAAAATGTGATTATGATTACAGGATAGATATACCGGCCCGTGCCGCCCGGGCAGGGATGCGTGAAGTAGGGATAGGCGTTCTTTTAGGGCTCACTGACTGGCGGGCTGATACGCTGGCGCTGGGGCTTCATCTTGCATGGCTGAGAAAAAAATTCTGGAAAACAGCTCTTACGGTTTCATTCCCAAGACTCAGACCTGCTGAAGGTGATTTTGTCCCAAGTATGGACGTGTCGGAACGGAATCTTGCCCAAATGCTTTTTGCTATGCGCATCTTTGATCAGGATGTGGGCCTGGTACTTTCAACCAGGGAAGAGTCACGTTTCCGTGATGGAATGATCGGCTTAGGCCCAACGCGATATTCAGCAGGATCCTGCACAGCGCCGGGAGGGTATGGAAATCCGGATCTGACGGGCGAGCAGTTTTCAATAGGAGATCATCGCCTGATAGCCGAAGTATGTAACGACATAAGACACAGAGGATTTGACCCGGTCTGCAAGGACTGGGACATGACTTTTCAATTACATTAGATTACTTTCCGCCTTTGGCGGATCAGGTGGGAGAAAATTCGGCAATGACAAATATAAAAAAGATGTACACCACTATTCTTGGCGACCATTTCCCAATGGAAATGAAGATTTCATTTGATGACCAGACACTGATCTATCGAAAAAAGACCTGGGGAATCACCATGGACGACGGTTCCGTGGATGAACGGGGATTACGGTATGGGGAAAATCCGGATCAGGAAGCGGCCCTCTATGAGCTGGTAAACGGCAATCTGGTATTGGGAGACTGTCGATTTATCGAACCGGGCAACGGGCTTGTCAGCGCTATTAATGTGGAGGACATGCTGCAGGTAGGCAAGCATCCGGGAAAGATCAACCTGACAGACGTGGACAACGGCCTGAACATCATAAAGTATCTGGTGGACAAACCGGCCGCGGTTATTCTAAAACACAACAATCCTTGCGGCGCTGCCTGCGGAAACTCTCTGGCAGAGGCATATACACGCGCTGATCGGTCAGACCGGATTGCCGCGTTCGGCGGATGCGTGGTCTTGAACCGTCCGTGCGACAAGGCGACGGCAGAGGCTTTAAGCAAAAATTACCTGGAGGTGGTCTGCGCCCCTGAATTTGAAGATGGGACGCTTGAGATCCTTAAAGCCAGGAAAAACCTGCGTGTGATTCGGATGAATCGTATAGACAGGCTGGCGGATTTTGAGAAGTATCGTGTTGTGGATTTCAAAAGCCTGATTGACGGCGGTATAATCGTGCAGCAGTCCGCAGTAAATTCAATTCGGTCAATTGATGATTTAAAACCGGCGGTTACAACCTATAAAGATAAGGAATACAAGGTCGAACGTGAACCCACGGATTCCGAGATTGATGATATGCTGTTCGGTTGGGCCGTGGAACATGGAGTGACCTCAAACTCCGTCATATACGTAAAGGACGGGTGCACCGTGGGAATCGGCACAGGAGAACAGGACCGGGTAGGAGTTGCCGAAATAGCCGTGCATAAGGCATATTTAAAATATGCCGACATGATCTGTTACGACACCCACGGAATCCCGTATGCCGACCTGAATCTCGAAATCCGGAAAGGCAAACGGAATGCGGCGGAAAGGGGCGCCATTGAAGTCAAGGCAAGAGAGGACAGGGCAGGTCTTCCAGGGTCTGTCATGATTTCCGACGCATTCTTCCCGTTCAGGGACGGCGCTGACGTGGGTATCAAACAGGGCGTTTCGGCAATCCTTCAGGCCGGAGGATCGGTCAGGGATTTTGAGACCATAGAAGCCTGCAACGAAGCAGATCCCAAGGTCGCAATGAAGTTCACCGGCCAAAGGGCCTTTAAACATTGACACGTTATCCTGTTTGTCCCGCCGATTAATAAAAAAGTAGGGACGATTCTATGCTGAAATCGTCTCTACTTTTTTTTATCCCTTTCCGCAATGTCAGCCCGGTACGGGCTCGCTCAAAAATAATTTCCCATTTTTAATCCGTAATCCATATGATGCAGGATCCTGTAAGCGTTATAATTCCCACTTATAATCGGGAACGGTTTGTAACAAAGGCCGTTGATTCGATTTTTAAGCAGACTTACAGGAAGTTCGAAATTATTGTGGTGGATGACGGTTCAACCGATAATACGCAAGAACTTCTGGCCGGTTACGGGAAAGACATAGTCTGCGTCAGGCAGAAAAACCGTGGTCCGGCCGCGGCCAGAAATACCGGAATAAAGGCGGCCCGGCACGATCTGATCGCCTTTCTCGATTCCGATGACTGGTTTGACGAAAAAAAACTGGAGATACAGACCAGGGCCATGGGCCGGGAACCTTGCTTTTTAATCTCCCATACCCAAGAGATATGGTACCGGCAGGGACGATTATTAAACCAGAAAAAAAAGCACCATAAATCAAGCGGGAATATCTTTGCAAGGTGCCTCGAATTATGCGCAGTGGGCATGTCTACCATTATGGTTCGAAAAGAGCTGTTTGACCGGGTAGGACTCTTTGACGAGAATCTCAGGTGCTGCGAGGATTATGACTTATGGCTCAGGGCCTCCATTGGCCATAAATTCCTGCTCATAGACAGGGCCTTGACATATAAACAAGGGGGCCGTGAGGACCAGGTCTCGTTTCGTTACAGGACAGGCATGGATCGATTCAGGATAAAATCTATTTTGAAAATCCTGGAATCCGGCAAACCAAACCCAGACCAGACAAGACTTGCAAAAAAAGAATTGGTTAAGAAATGCCTGATTTACGGAAACGGCTGCATAAAACATGGAAGGGCTGAAGAAGGTGCGTATTTCCTGCGGATTGCGGCACGGAATTCCTGAGATGGCCGAAATTAAAACCAACCCCAATTATTCTTGCAGTAGTCTACATTAGGTTATGTTAAGTGTTACTTAATGCAGACTGAGGTCACTATGCAACCCATCAAACAATTGGCACAAATTTTGGCAAATCTTGCGGACGCGGAACATTACCTGTTTTCTTTGCGTGATTTGGGTGTCGCCATACCGGGACAAAGTTCGGCCGCATTCAAGGCACTGATCGGACGGGCGGAAAAAAACGGTTTGCTCAGGCGTGTTTGCCGGGGACTGTACCTTTGCCAAAAAATGAATTATCCCGCAGGTCTGATTTTATACCATGCGGCCGCCCGCTTGCGTGCCAATGAGTTTAATTACATTAGTTTAGAATCTGCTTTGAGCGACGCAGGGGTGATATCGCAAATTCCCATGAATTGGGTTACGCTGATGTCTTCCGGGCGTAGCTATATCGTTGACTGTGGAG